>NZ_JASGSR010000135.1:0-20402 GCF_040446015.1 Bradyrhizobium sp. INPA03-11B | reverse complement strand
GGGTAGACCCCGGTTGCGTGGGGGAGGGAGCCCGTCTGCCGTGCTCACCTGACTCGGAGCGGAGCCGCATGCGACGATAGATCACTTCACCAACGAGCAGCCACCGTCCGCGAGCGCCGCTCTTGTGACTCTAATGCGCCTCGTCCCAATTGTTCGCCGCCCGCGCGTCGACCTGCAGCGGCAGCGACAGGATCACCGCCGGGAACGGCGCGTCCTGCATCACCTTCTGCACGACCGGCAGCGTCGCTGCGACCTCGTCGTCGGGCACCTCGAAGATCAGTTCGTCATGCACCTGCAGCAGCATCTGCGCCGAGAGTTTCTTCTCGGTGAGCGCGTCCTCGACCCGGATCATGGCGCGGCGGATGATGTCGGCCGCGGTGCCCTGCAAGCGCGCATTGATCGCGGCGCGCTCGTTGAAGGCGCGCACCGAGGCGTTGGAGGCCTTGATGTCGGGGTAGTACATCTTGCGGCCGAACAGCGTCGTCACATAGCCGTTGCGGCGGCAGGAGTCCTTGGTCTCGTCCATATAGGCGCGGATGCCGGGGAAGCGCTCGAAGTACTTCTTGATGTAGGCCGAAGCCTCCTCGCGCGCGATGCCGAGCTGGTTGGCAAGGCCGAATGCCGAGATGCCGTAGATGATGCCGAAATTGATCGCCTTGGCGCGTCGCCGCACCTCGCTCGGCATGTCCTTGATCGGCACGCCGAACATCTCGGACGCGGTCATCGCGTGAATGTCGAGCCCGTCGCGGAATGCCTGGCGCAGCACCGGCACGTCGGCGATCTCGGCGAGCAGCCGCAATTCGATCTGTGAGTAGTCCGCCGACACCAGCTTGTGGCCCGGCGTCGCGATGAAGGCGCGGCGGATCTTGCGGCCGTCCTCGGTACGAACCGGGATGTTCTGCAAGTTCGGCTCGTTCGACGACAGCCGGCCCGTCGTGGTCGCGGCCAGCGCGTAGGTGGTGTGCACGCGATGGGTCTGCGGGTTGACGTAGGTCGGCAGCGCGTCGGTGTAGGTCGATTTCAGCTTCGAGACCTGGCGCCACTCCAAAATCTTCTTCGGGAATTCGTGGCCCTGCTCGGCGAGATCGTCGAGCACCTGCGCGGTGGTCGACCATGCGCCGGTCTTGGTCTTGCTGCCGCCGGGCAATCCCATCTTGCCGAAGATGATGTCGCCGATCTGCTTCGGGCTGCCGACATTGACCGGCTCGCCGGCGATCTCCTGGATCTCGGCTTCGACCCGCGCCGCGGTCTGGGCGAAATCGCCCGAGAGGCGCGAGAGCACCTGGCGGTCGATCGAGATGCCGCGCCGCTCCATTCGCGCCAGCACCGAGACCAGCGGCCGCTCCAGCGTCTCGTACACCGTCGTCATCCGTTCGGCGACGAGGCGCGGCTTCAGCACGCGCCACAGCCGCAGGATCACGTCGGCGCTCTCGGCCGCATATTCGGTCGCCTTGTCGATCGTGACCTGGTCGAAGGTCAGCTTGCCCTTGCCGCTGCCGACGAGGCCGCCGTAGTTGACGACGGCATGGCCGAACCAGCGCTCGGCGAGCGCCTCCAACGCGTGCGAGCCGCGGCCGGCGTCGAGCGCGTAGGACATCAGCTGCGCGTCGTCGATGTTGCGCAGCGTGACGCCGTGTTGCGCCAAGGTCACCGAGGTGAACTTGACGTTGAAGCCGACCTTCTGGATGCCGGCGGACTCCAGCAGCGGCTTCAGCGCCTTCAGCGCATCGGCGGTCTTAAGCTGCCCGGGGGCGAGGCCGGCATCGAACAGGCCGGCACCGCCGCCGGCCTCTCTGTGGTTGAGCGGCAGGTAGCCGGCGTCGTTGGGCGCCACGGCAAGCGCCAGTCCCGACAGCTCGGCCTGCATCGGGTCGATCGATTCCGACATCGCCTCGATCGCGAGATAGCCGATATCGTGCGCGCGCGCGATCAGGGCGTTGAGCTGATCCAGACTGCCGATCGCCTGATACGCCTTGCGGTCGAAGCCGGTCTTGCGGATCGCTTCGCCACGGGCCTCGGCCAGCGTCGCCGGTGTGCCCCTGCGGTTGGAGTTCTTGTCGTCGCGCGCGCCGGTCGGCTTGGCCTTCGCAGGTGGTGCCGCGCCGGCTGTCGGTGCGTCGCCCGGCGCTGGCGTCACGTCCGACGGCGGCAGCGGCGAGAACACGCTGGCGCCGCTCTTGTTGCCGGGATCGGCGTCGACATTGGCGGGATCGATCTGCGCGTAGTCGGCGACGCGGCGGGTGAGGGTGGTGAACTCCATCGCCTTGAGGAAGGCGATCAGCCGGCGCGAGTCGGGCTCGTGCACGGCGAGGTCGTCGAGCGGCACTTCGAGATCGACCTTGTCGTCGAGCAGCACGAGCTGGCGCGAGATCCGCGCCTTCTCGGCGTTCTCGAGCAGCGCCTCGCGCCGCTTCGGCTGCTTGATCTCGGTGGCGCGGAACAGCAGCTGATCGAGATCGCCATATTCGATGATCAGCTGGGCTGCGGTCTTGACGCCGATGCCGGGCACGCCGGGCACGTTGTCGGTGGAATCGCCGGCCAGCGCCTGCACCTCGACCACCTTCTCCGGCGGTACGCCGAACTTCTCGATCACTTCGGGGATGCCGATGCGGCGATCCTTCATCGTGTCGTACATCACGACCTTGTCGGTGACGAGCTGCATCAGGTCCTTGTCCGACGACACGATGGTCGTGCTCGCACCGCGCTCGTTGGCCTGCCGCGCATAGGTCGCGATCAGATCGTCGGCCTCGAATCCCGCCTGCTCGAGACAGGGCAGGTCGAAGGCGCGCACCGCCTCGCGGATCAGCGCGAATTGCGGGATCAGATCGTCGGGCGCCGGCGGCCGGTGCGCCTTGTAGTCGGGATAGAGCTTGTTGCGGAACGTGATCTCGGACTTGTCGAACACGATCGCCAGATGGGTCGGCCGGTTGTCCTCGGGCATGTCGCGCAGCAGCTTCCACAGCATGTTGCAGAAGCCGAGCACGGCGTTGACCTGCAGCCCGTCGGACTTGCGGTTCAGCGGCGGCAGCGCGTGATAGGCGCGGAAGATGTAGGACGAACCATCGACCAGAAAGACGTGGTCGCCCTTCGCCGCGGCTTTGGCGGCGACGGGCGCGGGGGCGGTCTTCGGAGCGGGCTTGGCGGGATCTTTGGAGGCTGTTTTCGGCATGGCCGAAACTTAGGGATTTTTGCGGAGAATGACAGCCTTTGTGTCGTTGAATCCGCCCGCGCCACACAACCAAATCGTCATCCCGGCGAAGGCCGGGACCCATAACCACAGCCGTTCGCTAATGGAGCTCGCTGTGGCCCCATCGTCGTCCCACTACAGGCGGTCGGGGTAATGGGTCCCGGCCTTCGCCGGGACGACGATCAACTTGTAGACGACATCACGCCTTATCGCCGGTCGGCGAGAACAGGTAGCCGCCGCCGCGGATGGTGCGGATCACCGACGGCTTGGTCGGATCGAATTCGATCTTGCGGCGGATGCGCATGATGCGGAGGTCGACGGCGCGGTCGAAGGCCTCCGCGTCGCGCGCATTGGCCAGTTCCAGCAGCCGCTCACGCGACAGCACGCGCTTCGGGTTGGCCGCGAACACCTTGAGCAGGCCGAATTCGGAGGCCGTCAGCGGGTGCTCATTGCCCTCGTCATCGCGCAGCGCCTGGGCCTCGAGATCGAGCCATTTGGTGCCGAACCGCACCAGCTGCTCTTTTTCGGTCTTCGCGCTCGCCGGTTCCGGCGCAGCCGACTTCGCCGGCCCGCTCCGTCGCAGCACCGAGCGGATCCGCGCCATCAGCTCGCGCAGCTCGCAGGGTTTTGCCACGTAATCGTCGGCGCCGAGCTCGAGCCCGACCACGCGGTCGATCGGGCTGGCAGTAGCTGTCAGCATGATGACGGGGACGTTGATCTTGCTCTTGAGGTCGCGAATGATCGACAGCCCGTCTTCCTCGGGCATGTTGAGGTCCAGCACCACGAGATCGGGCGTGCTGCTCTCGATCTCCTTGCGCAGGCTCTTGCCGCCATCGCACAGCGTCACGCCGAAGCCGTGCATCTTGAGGTAATCGCCGACCATCTCGCGGGCCGGGGCCTCGTCATCGACGATGAAGATATGCGGGTTCTGGTTCATGTCTCTGTCGCCGGCAGTGTAACCGTAAAGGTCGACCCCTGTCCGGGGCCCGGGCTCTGCGCGGTCACATGGCCGCCATGCATGTCGATGATACGCTTGACGATGGAAAGGCCGAGGCCGGTCGAGCTTTCGCCCGCGGTCGGCTTGGCCGACAGCCGCTGGAACCGGCCGAACAGCCGGCCGAGATCCTCGGGGCTGAGGCCGGGGCCCTGGTCGACGATCCGGATCACCGTATCGTCACCCTCGTGGCTGACCGTGACCGTGATCTTGCCGCCGATCGGCGAATATTTGATGGCGTTGCTGACGAGGTTGTCGATCGCCTCGCGGATCCGGTCGGCGTCGCACATCGTGACGAAGTGCTGCGGCCCCGAGACCGAGATGCTCTGCTGCTTGTTGACGGCCGAGGGCAGATTGGCCTCGGTGACCTCGTTGACGAGGGCCGCGACATCGACCGGCTCGCGGCGTATGGTGATGTCGAAGGCGTCCGCCATCGCATCCGAGATCAGGTGATCGACCATCGAGGTCAGCCGCTTGGTGGCGTCCCTGATATGCTCGACCTGCGAGGTGACGTTTTCCTTCGGCGAGCCGGCGCCGATCAGTTCGGTCAGCATCTCGGTGCGGCCGAGGATCACGCCGAGCGGATTCTTTAAGTCATGGGCGACGGTGCCGAGGATTTCGTTCTTGAAGCCGTTGGCGCGCTGCAGCCGCAGCCACTGCGCCGACAGCCGCCGGTTGGCCTGCATCAGCGCGCGGGTGCGCTGCGCGACGCGGTCCTCGAGCTGGGTGTTGGCCTCGTGCAGCTGCTGGTACAGGATCACATTGTCGAACGCGATCGACAGCCGGCTCGAGAAGATCTCGACCAGCGCACGATCGGTGTCGGACAGCTGGCGCTCGGCCTGCAGCAGCACCACGACCTCGCGGCCAGAGCCGGTGCGCGAATAGAGCACGCTGCGGTGGTCGGCGAACTCGTTCTTGCGGCGCTGGAAGGCTTCCTCGACCATGTGCCGCAGATCGGCGTCGAGCGCCTTCGAGGAGGTGGTGCCGATGAAGCGGCTGTAGCAGCCCGAGCAGGCCAGCACTGAGAAATCGCATGCGGCCGCGTTGCCGTCGTCGCGCAGCACCAGAATGCCGGCGCAATCGACATTGAGCAGCGAGGCGAGCTGCGTCAGCACGCCCTCGGCCAGCCGCTGCATCGACTTGAAGTCGTACAGCGTCGAGGCGGCGTCGATGATGATCTCGAGCCCGCGCCTGGTCTGTACCATGCGCTCGAGCTGCTGGTAGCTGCGCAGCGCGGCGGTCAGCGAGGTGAACAGCTTGTCGGCGGTGAGCTCGGTCTTCGCCTTGTAGTCGTTGATGTCGTACTGCACGATGACGCGCCGCTCCGGCGCCTGGCCGGGCTGGCCGGTGCGCAGGATGATGCGGACGGTCTCGTTCCTGATCTCGTTGCGGATGTATTCGACGAGCTCGAGGCCGGCGACGTCGGTCTCCATGATGACGTCGAGCAGCACGGCGGCGATGTCGGGATTGTCCCGCATCAGCGTGCGGCCTTCGGCCGCAGAGTAGGCCGACAGGATCTCCAGCGTCGCGCCGTTCAAATTGTAGTCGCTCAGCGCAAAACGGGTGCCCTCATGGACGGCGTGATCGTCGTCGATCACGGCGATCTTCCATTTGCGGGCCGACGAGTCCTCCAGGGGGCTCTCGGTATCGTCGATCAGTTGGAGGACATCGTCCTGTTCGGCCATTGACTGGTTCCGTCGGCTGCTGCGTCAGTGATCGTGGGCTCGCCCTTGGGAGCCCCCTTGGCGATCCTGGGCATGATAATGCGAAAAGTGGTGCCTTGTCCTACCCTTGACTCCAGCATCATGCGTCCGCCGAGCTGCTGGGTGACGAGGTTATAGACGATATGGAGGCCGAGGCCCGTACCACCTTCGTTGCGGCGCGTCGTAAAGAACGGGTCGAACGCCTGTCGCTGCACGTCCGGCGTCATGCCAGCCCCGTCGTCTGCGAAGATGATCTCGACATCGTCAGCGCCGCGTCCGCGCGCCGAAATCGTGATGTTGCCGGAGCGGCCGTCGGCGAAGGCATGATTGACGGCGTTGAGGAAAAGATTGGTTAAGATCTGGCCATAGGCGCCGGGATAGCCGTCGATGAGGAGCCCATCGGGCACATCGACGGACAGCGCGATCGCGGCCTTCTTCAGCACCGGCCGCAGGCTCGCCACGATCTGGTCGGTGGATTCGCTCAAAGCGAACTGGCGGCGCTCGGCATGCGAGCGATCGACGGCGACCTGCTTGAACGACTGGATCAGCTCGCCGGCGCGCTGCAGGTTCGAGACCAGTTGCTGCGATGCGTCACGCGAGGCGCGCACGAAGTCGTCGAGCCTGGAGCGGCGCAGCGGCTCGGTCTTCAAATCGTTCTCGAACATCTCGCTGCGGCGGGCAAAGCTCGAGGCGACCGTCAGGCTGATGCCGATCGGATTGTTGACCTCGTGGGCGACGCCGGCAACGAGGCCGCCGAGCGCGGCGAGGCGTTCGGCATCGATCAGGTTCTGCTGCGCGGTGTTGAGCTCGAGCAGCGCGCTCTCGGCCTTCTCCTTGGCGGTGCGCAGCTCGTCCTCGGTCTTGCGCTTGGCGATCGCATTCTCGCGGAACACTTCGACTGCTCGCGCCATCGCGCCGACCTCGTCCTTGGCCGATGTGCCCTGCACCGGCCGGTCGAGGTCGCCCGAGGTGATGGTGCGCATCGCGGCCATGATCTGCGCCAGCGGCAGCCGGATCGACAATGCGATCATCACGCCGGCGGACATGATGACGCCGAGGAAGATCACCGCGATCGACAGCACCCGGCGCGAGATCGACGTCAGCGTCTTGTCGAACGTCTCCTGTGCCTTCTGCTCGCGCTGGCGCATCTTCACCGAGAGGTCGTCGATCGCACCGATCGCGTCGGCCTGGCTGGCGTCGATCGAGTTGCGTAACAGATCGGTGCGGTTGGTGAGCTGTTCGCTGAGCTTGCCGAGCCCGTCGCGCAGCTCGGCAGTCTTGACCTTGAGCCGCTCCAGCGCCATGCGCTGCAGATCGTTCTCGGCCAGATCGGTCATGACCGGGATCGTCTTCTCGATCGTATCGATGTTGCGGCGGGCTTCCTCGGCCGACGAGGAGGCCAGCGAGAGGTAGTAGGCATTGGCGGCGACAAGCAGCGAGGTGAACGCCTCGCGCGACTTGCCGAGCGCGGGCCAGATCAGCGCGTCGCGATGGCCGGTGGCGCCCTCGATGATCGAATACAGCCCGGCCATGTCCCTGGTCGGCGTCAGCACCTGCTCGTCATAGGTCTTGGAGATCGTGGTCTGCACCGTGCGCAATTCGCCGAAGCCGTCGAGGAAGCGGCTGGTGGCGCGTTCGAGCTGCTCGACCGAGCCCGACAGCATCGGGTCGGTCGAGGCGCGGTTGGTCAGCGTGCCGAGCACGGCCTCGCGCAGCAGCAGGATTTCCGCGAACAGGTCCGGGCTCGGCTGGTTGATGTAGCGATGGATCAGGTTCTGCAGCCGGCTGGTCTCACTTTCGAGCTTGGCCAGGATCTTGTCGGATTCCCGCACCTGGCGGACATCATCCCAGGCCGAGCCGAGCACCTTCGAGCCGTTCCAGATCAGCACCGCGAGCACGATCACGACTGCGGAGTTGAGCAGCGCGATCGACAGGATGCGCCAGCGGATCGGCACCGCACGCAGCAACTGGACGATGCGGAAGCGGCCCTGCGGCCCGAAGGCCGCCGGCCGTCGCATCGTCCCGTCCTGTTGGGGTGCGTCCAAGATCCGGTTACTCCACGTTGCGGATGCGTTCGATCAGCGCTGCGATCGCCGGATCGCGCTCGGCCTTGGCATAGATGCTGGCCATCGCCGCCTCGAACGGCTTGCGGTCGAAGTCGGTCACGACCTGGACGCCCGCAAGCTCCGCCTGCTTGCGCGAGCGCTCCTCGAGCTCCCGCCACTTCTCGCGCATGTAAAGGCTGGAGCGCTGCGCGGCATCGCGGAAGGTGGTCTGCTCTTCGGGCGAGAGGCTGGCCCAGGCCTTGCGCGACATCACCAGCACTTCGGGGCTCACGGTGTGTTGGGTCAATGTGTAATAGCCGGCATATTTGTAGTGACCGGTGGTGACGAAGGACGGCCAGTTGTTCTCGGCACCGTCGATCAGTCGATTGGCAAGCCCGGTCAGCACCTGACCGTAGGCCATCTCAACCGGCTGGGCGCCGAGCGCGCGGATCATATCCGACATCTGTTCGGATTGCTGCACGCGCAGCCGCAACCCCTTGAGGTCGTCGAGCGAACGCACCGGGCGCACGCTGTTGTAGATCGAGCGGCCGCCGGAATCGTAGAAGGTGAGCCCGACGAAGCCATGGTCCTCGAGACTATCGAGGATCTCGTTGCCGATCGGCCCGTCCAGCACATGCTGCAGGTGCTCATGTGATCGAAACAGGAACGGCATCGCCAGCACGTTCACGGACGGCACCATGGTCCCGATCAGCGCGACATTGGTCCGGTTCAGATCGATGGCACCGACCCGGGTCTGCTCCAGCGTCTCCTTTTCCTCGCCGAGCTGGCGGGAATGGAAGACCACGATGCGGTGCCGGCCGCCGGTGCGTTCGGCGATCAGGCGGTCCATGTAATTCAGCGCCTGGACGGTCGGATAGTCTTCATTCTGGGTGTCGGCGGTGCGGAACTCGCGCGCAAAAGCACTCGCCGAAACCGCTGCCCATAACAGCGCGACGGCAAGCGTTATTGTCCGCGAAAGGCCGGCGCGGCGATACACAGGCTACAATTCCCCTTGTGATTTGTGTCCAGGGCGGGAGCAAAAGGTTCAACACTTTTAGCAGAATGGCGATGGTTCGCCATCGGCCAAACGTTAATTTGGCGCTGCAACCTGCAGTGTCGATTGAATCTGCGGTTGTAGCGCCTTATGACGGCGTGTTGGCATTCGGGAACGGCTCGTCGTGAAGTTCGCCTTGAAGCTCGCCTTGAAGCTCTTGCATCTCGTCGTCGTGACCCTTCTGCTGGTGGCACCGGCGCAGGCGGCGACCGATATCATGTGGTGGCACGCGATGTCGGGTGAGCTCGGCAAGCAGCTCGAGAAGCTTGCCGCCGACTTCAACGCCTCGCAATCCGACTACCGGATCGTGCCCGCCTACAAGGGCAACTACACCGAGACCGTCACCGCGGCGATCTTCGCCTTCCGCTCGCGGAGCCAGCCGGCGATCGTTCAGGTCAACGAGATCGCCACCGCAACCATGATGGCGGCGCGCGGGGCGATCTATCCGGTGTTCGAGCTGATGCGCGATCAGTCGGAGGCGTTCGCGCCAGCGGCCTATCTTCCCGCGGTGGCCGGCTACTATGCCGATGTCGACGGCAACATGCTGTCGTTTCCGTTCAACGCCTCGACGCCGATCCTCTACTACAACAAGGATATGTTTCGCTCCGCGGGGCTCGATCCGAGCGAGCCGCCGAAGACCTGGCCGGAGCTCGGCGTCGTCGCCAAGCGGCTGCGCGCTGCCGGGGCGATGTGCGGCGTGACCACGTCATGGCCGTCCTGGATCAATGTCGAGAACTTCTCCGCCTTCCACAATCTGCCGATCGCAACCAAGGCCAACGGCTTTGCCGGGCTCGACGCGCAGCTGATTTTCAACAATCCGCTGGTGATCCGCCACATCGCGCAGCTCGCGCAATGGCAGGCCGACAAGACCTTCGACTATAGCGGCCGCGGCCAGGCGGCCGAGCCGCGCTTTCAGAAGGGTGAGTGCGGCATCTTCATCGGCTCGTCGGGCACGCGCGCCGACATCAAGGCCAATTCGAAATTCGAGGTCGGCTACGGCATGATGCCGTATGATCCCGACGTGCAGGGCGCACCGCAGAACTCGATCATCGGCGGCGCCACGCTGTGGGTGCTGCGCGACCGGCCGCGCGCCGAATATGCCGGGGTGGCGAAGTTCTTCGCCTATCTGTCGCGGGCCGAGGTGCAGGCCGCCTGGCATCAGAACACCGGCTATCTGCCGATCACCCGCGCCGCATTCGATCTCAGCCGCACGCAAGGGTTCTACGACCGCAATCCCGGCGCCTCGATCTCGATCGAGGAGGTCACGCTGAAGCCGCCGACCGACAATTCGAAGGGGATCCGGCTCGGCTCGTTCGTCCTGATCCGCGACGTGATCGAGGAGGAGCTCGAGCAGGTGTTCGCCGGCAAGCGTTCGGCGCAGGCCGCGATGGACAACGCCGTCGAGCGCGGCAACCGCCTGCTGCGCCAGTTCGAGCGCGCCAATCCGGACCGGTGATGCAAGCCTGTGGGATGGGTGGAGCGAAGTGATGCCTACTATCGAGCCGTGCGCATTGCGCTGCGCGAGATGTGAGGTGAGCACATTCCTCGGGCTCCCTCCCCCCTTGCGAGGGAGGGTTGGGCAGAGGGGTGCCACACGGCACGCTCTCTCAATTCGCATATGAACGACATCCGGCCGATGTTGCGAAGCAGCGGGTGAGCGTCGATCATCTCGCCCGCGGCACCCCTCTCCCCACCCTCTCCCGCAAGGGGAGAGGGAGCCCGAGCAACCTGCTCACCTCACCGGGAACAAGCGCGACATTTGTCGCGAGCTCCCCGCAATGACGGTCTGAAATATGATCCCATCCCTTCCACCCCTCACCACCTACGACACCTACCGCGCCTGGCGCGGCGACACGTCGCGCTGGCTGCCGGTCGCGCGCGATATTGCCGATGGCCACGGGCTCGCCTGGGGCACGCCGCATGTGTTCTCGACCGGCACCAACCTCGTCGTCGGGCTCGGTGACAACCTGATCCTGAAACTGTTTCCACCGTTCCTGCGCCCGCAATTCGTGTCCGAGCGCGGCGCGCTCGCGCAGTTACGGGGACGGCTCGGGATTCCGATTCCCGATCTCATCGCGGAGGGCGAGCGCGACGGCTGGCCCTATCTCGTCATCACGCACCTCGCCGGCACTGTGGCTTCGGAGGTTTGGCCAGCGCTGTCGGAAGCCGAGCGGGAGCGCGTGCTCTCCGAGATCGGCGCCGTGATCGCCGAGGTGCAGCGCGTGCCGCCCGGCGGCCTGCTGGCGATCGAGCCGCGCTGGGAGGCCTTCATGCGCGGCCAGATCGCGCAGTGCAGGGCGCGGCATGAACGGCTCGGCCTGCCGGCGAAATTCCTCACCTCGCTCGACGATCTCTTGCGTGACGCCGCCGAATTGATCCCGATGGACGCGCCGCCGGTGATCCTGACCGGCGAGTACATCCCGGAGAATTTTCTGCTCGGCCGCCGGGCCGACGGCTGGCATGTCGCCGGCCTGTTCGACTTCGGCGACGTCCGCACCGGGTGGGGCGAGTACGATTTGCTCGGTCCCAGCGCCTTCATGGCCGCCGGGCATCCCCGCCTTGTGCGCAGCCTGTTCGACGGCTTCGGCATCCCGCGCAGCGAGGTGAATTTCATGCTGAAGCGGCGGCTGATGGCGCTCATGATACTGCACTCGGCCAGCGATCCGCTCCGGCACATCTGCATCGCGGGCTGGCCGGATCGGGTCGATGACTTCGTGCAGTTGCAGGAATTGATCTGGCCGGAGATTCCAGGTGTGTAGAGCTAGGGCGATACAATCTGTCTCCAGGTCTTTACGAATTGCTCGCGCTTGACGAGATCCAGATAGGCAAGCGCCGGAAGGCCGAGCGTCGGAAAATTGAGCAGGCCGGGCTTTTCGGCGACATACCGCGTCTTCATCTGCTCGCGATCGGTATCCACTCCGGCGATCGATAGTCCGAAGCCGTCTGCGACCGCTGCCTGGCCGGCCTCGGACAGTACATAATCCACGAAGGTTCGGGCCAGCACCGGATGTTGCGCGCGCCGCGGGATGACAATGGTCCGGGACACGACCGTCACATAATCTTCAGGCAGTACGATAGCGAGATTCGGATGCCGCTGCACCTGCCGGAGAGCGTAGGAACCGAGGACGTCATAGGCAATGAGCGTGTCGCCGCGGTCGAGCGAGTCGAGCATGTCCTGAGTGCAGCAGAAGAGCCTAGCTTTCGCAACGCCGAGCGCATGCGCGAGGCGCCAGAAATTTGCCGACAGCATCGATTCGGTTGTCGCAAGCAGATAGCCGACGCCGCTGACGCCGATGTCGTAGGTCGCGATCCTGCGGCGAAATCTCTCCGGCGATCTTTCCAAAAGCCGGATCAGGTCCTGATGCGACCTCGGAACCTCGTCGCGATCGAGCATATCCTTGTTGTAAACGATCACCGCCGGCTCGACGGTGAAGCCGAAGATCTCGTCGCGCCAGACGGCCCAGTCGGGCAGGCCGCGTGTCGCTATGGCGGCCCGTTGTACATGTCCGTCATTGGCGAGCTTGACCTGCAGGTCCATCGCTGAGCTGATCAGAAGGTCGGCGGCGGACTTGTCGTTCGGCGGGCCAACGGCTTCCTGATACAGCGGCAGTGTTTCGTAGAGGCGGTATTGGACCTCGATATCCGGATGCGCCTTCTGGAATCCTTCGATGACAGGTCCCATGGCGGCGACATCTGCCGTTCCGTGAATGAGCAGCGATGCGGCAGCGCCCGCCGGCGCGGGGAAGCTCTTCAGCTCGTTGGTGGACTTTGACTGGTCTGCACGGCAATCGAGGCTGCCGAGAAGCAGCGCCGCGCCGAGCGCGGCCAATTGCGCCAGCCGCCACGCTTGCAGTCTTGAACGGCGCACGATCATGGCGACCTCGGCAGGGTCACGCGCGCCACGAGGCCGCCGCCCGGGCGATCAAGCAGGGCAAGATTGCCGCCAGCGGAGGCGGCCGCGTTCCTGGCGATGTTCAAGCCAAGCCCGCTGCCGGCCACATGGCTCTGCCCCGAGCCGCGCTGGAAGCGCTCCAGCACGCGGGTCTTGTCCTTGTCGGGAATGCCCGGCCCGCGGTCGGCCACATCGAATTCGATGGTCGAACCATCGACCGATGTGCGCAGATCGACGTCGATCGTGCTCTCGGGCGCGTATTTCAGCGCATTGTCCAGAAGGTTGTCGATCAACTCGCGTAGCGCGAGGGGAGCCCCGCAAACCGGAAAATCGTCGTGGGCTGTCGACAGATCGGCCAGCCGGCAGCGCTGAATGTTCTCCGTCGGCAGGCGGTCCACCGCCTCCAGATAGAGCTCGAGGAAATCGCAACGCGGGCTGCCGGAGGTTTCGATATGATGGGCAATCGCGGCGTCTGCCAGCAATTGGTTGACGATCCGCGTAGCGTCGATCGCGTTGGCCAGGACTCTGCCGGCATAGCTTCGCAGCAGCCCCGGGTCCGTTTCGGTCGCCGCGACCTCGGCGAGTGCACGAATTGAGGCCAGCCGCGTCCGCATGTCATGCGTGGTATCGACGGCAATGCCGCGCAACGTGTTCAGCACGCCCTCCAGTCGCTGCATGAAGTCGTTGAGGCTGGAGACGAGCGAGCTGACTTCCCTGGGAATCGGCGTCCGGATCGGGGTCAGGTCGCCGGGGGCGCGCTTGGTCAGCTCAGCCTCCAGCGCCACCAGCGGCGCCCACGCCCTGTTGAGGCCCTTCGAAATGAGCAGGCAGATGACTAGCCCGGCGAGTGCCATCGGCGCGAGCGAATTCTTGAGGATGTCAGAGGCAAGTTGCGAGCGGGCTTCCCGCGTCTCGGCGACGCTGACGTTGACCCAGCCGGATTTCTCGCCGAAATCGATATAGCGCCAGACCGTGCCGATCCGGACCTGCGCGCCCGAATAGACGGCGTCGGAAAAAGAGGGTGACCGGTCATGATCGCGCGCCTTCGCGGCGTCGGGCAGATCGGCGTAGCCGGTGATCAGGGAGTGATCGGGCGCTCGGACCGCATAGAACGCTCGCGTCTCGCGTGCCGCACCGAGGATCTCCAGCGAGGCCAGCGGCAGTTCGACAGTCAGCTTCCCGTCGTCGACCCGGATACTGTCGGCAATCGAGAAGGCGGATGCGGCCAGGACGCGGTCAAATGCCGTGTCGGCTGCGTTGAGGGAGAAATTGCGCACATAAAGGAACAGGCCGACGCCGAGGATCGCCAGCAGCGAAATGGCGCCGAGCAGGATGTCGCGCTTAATTGATGTCTGCGGCCGCTGCATCGTCGGTCTTCGCCGCATAGCCGACCCCCCACACCGTCTCGATGCGGAGCCTCGACGCCTTCAGCCGCCGCCGGATGCGCGAGATGTACAGCTCGAGCGCGTTCGGGTTTACGGCATTTTCGTAACCGAACAGCTGATCGATCAGCCGTTCTCGCGGCACCACCTGCCCCGGCGACAGCACCAGGAGCTCCAGCAGGCGAAATTCTCGCCGTGTCAGCTCGATCCGGGCGCCGGCAGCGGTGATCGACTGCGCTGCAATATCGATGGCGACATCGGCGATCTCGATCTTGCTGGTCGGAATGCCGCTGTGCCGTCGCACGACGGCCCGCATCCTAGCCTCCAGCTCGCGCAGGTCGAACGGCTTCACGAGATAATCGTCCGCGCCGATGTCGAGAACGCTGATCTTGTCGCCGACGTCGCCTCTGGCGGTAATCACAAGCACCGGTGTGCGAATGCGCCGGCTGCGCAGAAGCTTCAGCAGGTCCGAACCGCTCATGCCGGGCAGCATGAGATCGAGAATGATCAGATCGAAAGGGTCTTCCTGAATGCGGCGGGACGCGTGCCCGCCATCGGTCAACCACTCGACCGCATGCCCCTGGCCGCGCAGGCGCGCCGCAATCGCCGCGCCCAGATCGGCGGTGTCTTCGATCAGAAGCGCACGCATGATTTCTTGCGCACGTTAAGGCATCCCCTCAAGGAAGACGAAAATTCTCGTCTTCATGGTCGGCGCGACAAAATTCCACTGTTCGCAGCCGATCGTTTCCTGTCGTTTTCGGGGCGCCATTTCGCTGGCGCGCGTTGTTCATCGTTTGCTCAACTAGATCAGTTGTAGCAATCCGGTCAAGGGCCGTTGCTTCGCCCAAGGCCCGATAAGGCCCGAGATGTGAAGCTCGACGCAACTGCGAAGCGATCGCGGCCACCCACAGCGTTCGCCCCGAACGGTGTGTCGGGCCTGCAACGTTGATCGTTGAATGGCGTTCCGTTACGCGCCGGCGCGGACATGACAGGGTTCTGACAGCTATCGACGCCAGTTTCCCCGAGCGAAGCAAAAATTCTCTCAAGGGGGCGACATGAACCAAGCAGTGCAATTCCGGCAGCCCGCGGCTGTCGCGGGAACCCGCGTGCGGAGCAGGGTAGGCGCCGCGAGCCGATATTTCTGGGCCGGTGCTTCACTCGTGGCGATAGGCTTGCTGACCTCGGCGCCGGCGAAGGCCGCCGATGACGTGAGTGAACTGAAGGCCGAGATCAGGGCGCTGAGCAAGCGCCTGACTGAGATCGAAGAGCAGAAGAAGAAGGTCAAGAAGCTCGACGACCGGGTCCAGAAGGTGGAGCGCGCGCAGGAGGCACGCGCCGAGGCTCCGCCTCCCGGTCCGATGCCGGCCAAGGCCGGACCATGGGAGAGCTTCAGGACCGGTAGGCCCGTCCACATCTTCGAAACTGAAAACACCGACGTTTTGCTATACGGCATCATCGAGCCGACGCTCGGCTACACGACCAATGTCGACGCTGCGGGCCGATCGACGGTTGGCTTGAACACCTCCTGGTTCAGCGGCAACCGCTGGGGCATCTTCGTCACGCAGAAGGTGTTCCCCGAATACAACTTCAATCTGCTGGCGCGCATGGAGAGCGAATTCGAACTCCCCAGCGGCAACATGGATACGCCCGGCGTTTTGTTCAACCG
This sequence comes from Bradyrhizobium sp. INPA03-11B, assembly GCF_040446015.1. Classification (NCBI taxonomy): domain Bacteria; kingdom Pseudomonadati; phylum Pseudomonadota; class Alphaproteobacteria; order Hyphomicrobiales; family Nitrobacteraceae; genus Bradyrhizobium; species Bradyrhizobium sp. INPA03-11B. The sequence continues at coordinate 4,479 of NZ_JASGSR010000135.1, read as the reverse complement.
CGACGCCTGGGTCGGCTTCGAAAGCCCGACGCTCGGCAAGTTCAGTGTCGGCCGCCAGAACACGTTGCCGCGTGACGTCGCTAATATTTGGGGCGATCCCTACGGCGACTCCAAGCTCACCACGAAGGAAGGCGGCTTTTCCAACGTCAACAACTTCAAGCAGTTGATCTTCTACACCAGCGGCGGCAACGGCGCCAACGGCCAGGGCGACACCCGTTACGACCAGGGGCTGGTCTGGAAAAAGGTGTTCGACAATGGGCTCTATCTCGGCGCGGCCTATAACTTCGGCGACGGCAACGGTCCCGGCGGACCGAACGGCAGCGGCCCGATCCCCGGCGCCGGGTTCGACAAGGGCAGCACCGAAGCGGTGGCTGCCGGCTACAATTACGACCAGTTTCACGTTTCCGCGTTCTATACCCGCGCCAACGTGCTCGAGATTCCGACGATCGGAACCACCAATATCGGCCATATCCATCAGTCGTGGGGTGCTGGCGGCAACTGGGACGGCGGTCTGCTCCGCCTGAACACCGGCTACATCCACTATACGGCGGACCAGGGTCTGGTCGGTACCCGCAATGACGACGTGGTCACCGTATCGGGCAAGATCACGCCGTCCAAATTCTATGACTTCGAGCTCGGCTGGCAGGACTTCTTCGCCCACAACGCAGCCTTGACGGCGTCCGGCTTCACCTTCGTTCCATTCAAGGATGCCAGCGCCGCGACCATGACCGGGACCGGTACGCGCATGACGACCTATGCCTCGTTCATGTACCACCCGATCCCGAACGTAGACGTCTATGTCGCGGGTGATCACCTGAAGACAACGGGCGGCTATAGCGCCAGTCAGGCTCACCGGCACGATAGCGCCGACGAGGTCGTAACCGGCGTTCGCTACAAGTGGTAGCGGATCGGAGCCGCCGCTCTGCGCCTCGCGCGCTGCCGTGACGCCGGAGAGATGCCCCCTCGCCCGGCGTCGGACGATCTGATTCCCCTGCCGAACGGTCCACGGCAGGGGAATCCGGGGACCATTAAACATCAAGAGAATCCGGCGCCGTGCGCCGCGGCCGAACAATCGCGTTCGAAAACGCGTCGGCGATACAATTCAATGGGAGAGCGTAATGTTGGAAAAATCCCAATCCGGGACCGCGGTCTGGAATGAGCGCGCAGCGACCGATGTGACGGCCGAGGCGTCCGCGCCAACGGCGTTCTGGCCGACCGGCTGGTGGCGTGTGATGGACTACAAGATCGGAATCATTTCGCTTCCGATCTTTGCCATCCTCGTCGGCCTGCTCGCGATCCTGACGATGGAAGGCCAGATCAAGCCGGACGCGCCCACGATGATCGCCGTGCTGGTGCTCGGCGGGTTTTCCTGCGCGGAACTCGGCAAGCGGCTGCCGATTCTACGCAACGTCGGCGCTGCCGCCATCTTCGCGACCTTCATTCCATCGGCGCTGGTCTACTACAAGCTGCTTCCGGGGCCGATCGAGAAATCGATCGTCGAATTCACCAAGTTCACCAACTTCCTCTACATCTACATCGCCGCGATCATCGTCGGCAGCATCCTTGGCATGGACCGCAACGTCCTCATCAAGGGCTTCCTCAAGATCTTCGTGCCGCTGGGCGTCGGTTCGATCGCGGCCGGTGCGGTCGGAACGCTGGTCGGCATGCTGCTCGGGCTCGGCGCCTACAAGACCTTCTTCTTCATCGTCGTGCCGATCATGGCCGGCGGCGTCGGAGAGGGGGCGATCCCCTTGTCGATCGGATATTCGGCCATCCTCGGCCAGCCGCAGGGAGATTTCTTTGCGATGGTACTGCCGCCGGTTATGCTCGGAAGCCTGACGGCGATCCTGTTCAGCGGCATGTTGAACTACGTCGGCAAGAAATATCCACACCTCACGGGAGAGGGGCGGCTGCAGCCGGGCGGCAGCGACGCGCTCGTACCCGCCGCGACCGAGGCGCACGACGACAATACCGCGGCGGTCGATATCCCCGCGATCGCCGGCGCGGGGCTGACCGCGATCGTGCTCTATCTGCTCGGCGTCATGCTCAACCATTTGATCGGCTTGCCAGCACCGGTTGCAATGCTGTTCCTTGCCGTCGCCGCCAAGCTGGCGAGCGCGGTGTCGCCTCGGTTGCAGTCGGGCGGGTTGATCGTCTTCCGGTTTGTCCAGATCGGCATGACCTATCCGCTGCTGTTCGCGATCGGCGTGGCGATGACGCCGTGGGCCAAGCTGATGGCCGCCTTCACGGTGCCGAATCTGATCACGATCGTCGCCACGGTGTTTACGCTGATGGCCACCGGAGCGTTCGTCGGGCGCCTGATGGGCATGTATCCGATCGAGAGCGCCATCGTGAACGCCTGCCATTCGGGGCAGGGCGGTACCGGCGATGTCGCGATCCTGACCGCCGCCGACCGGATGCAGTTGATGCCGTTCGCGCAGATCGCTACGCGCATTGGCGGCGCCATCACCGTCACCGCCGTGCTGGTGCTGCTGCGCTGGACCATCTGACCCGGCGGGAGCGGCTTCGCCCAACGAGGGGGCGAGGCCGCTTGCTGCAATTAATTTGAGCAGATTGCGGTGCTTTGTATGCAATCTGCTGCAAGGTTGCTGCTGCCGTACCGAGCGTCGGCTTCATAAGATTCCGATGTTGGGTCAGCTGGTTAGGGACTTAACGGCTCTACGACAGGCGGCTGGCACGAAGCTTGCGAACTGAGTTCCAAGGCCCGTTCCCGGGCGTTGGAGCATCACATGAAGCGACGCGATTTCCTCAAATCGGTGTCCGGGCTGGCAGCGGGGGCGCTGGCGCCGACCGCGCCCGCGATCTGGTCGCCGGCCAAGGCCGACGCGCGCTCCGAGACCCTGCTGATCGTCTCCGAAGGCGGTCCCAACAATCTCGATATCCACGGCATCGGCACCAACGTGCCGGGCTATGAGGTGTCGTGGAATTGCTACGACCGGCTGATCAGCCACGAGATGAAGAGCGGCCCGGGCGGCGTGCCCTATTACGACCGCGACAAGTTCAAGCCCGAGCTCGCCGAGGATTTCAACATCGGCGACATGTCGGTCACCTTCAAGCTGCGCAAGAACGCCAAATTCCATGACGGCACGCCTGTCACGGCGAAGGACGTCAAATGGTCGCTCGACCGTGCTGTCTCTGTCGGCGGCTTCCCGACCTTCCAGATGAGCGCGGGCTCGCTGACCAAGCCCGAGCAGTTCGTCATCGTCGACGACCATACCGTGCGCGTCGACTTCCTCAGGAAGGACAAGCTGACGATCCCCGACCTCGCGGTCATCGTGCCCTGCGTCGTCAACTCCGAGCTGGTGAAGAAGAACGCCAGCGAGAAGGATCCCTGGGGTCTCGAATTCACCAAGCAGCAGACCGCGGGCTCCGGCGCTTACAAGGTGACCAAATGGACCGCCGGCACCGAAGTCGTCATGGAGCGCAACGACGACTGGGTCTGCGGTCCGCTGCCGAAGATCAAGCGCGTGATCTGGCGCATGGTGCCGCAGGCCGGCAACCGCCGCGCGCTGCTCGAGCGCGGTGATGCCGACATCTCCTACGAGCTGCCGTTCAAGGATTTCCAGGAGATGAAGGCGAACGGCAAGCTCAACGTGGTCTCGCTGCCGTTCTCCAACGGCATCCAGTATATCGGCATGAACGTCGCCAAGCCGCCGTTCGACAATCCCAAGGTGCGGCAGGCAATGGCCTACGCGATGCCTTACCAAAAAATCATGGATGCGGTGCTTTTCGGTCTCGCCAACCCGATGTTCGGCGCGGCCAAGGACAAGCCGACCGAGGTCGCCTGGCCGCAGCCGACCAAATATTTCACCGACATGGAGAAGGCCAAGGCGCTGCTCGCCGAAGCCGGCTACGCCAACGGCTTCGAGACCACAATCTCGTTCGACCTGAATTTCGCTGGCGTCAATGAGCCGCTCTGCGTGCTGGTGCAGGAGAGCCTCGCACAGCTCGGCATCAAGACCACGATCAACAAGGTGCCCGGCGCCAACTGGCGCACCGAGCTCACCAAGAAGGAAATGCCGCTGTTCACCAACGTGTTCTCGGGCTGGCTCGATTACCCCGAGTATTTCTTCTACTGGTGCTATCACGGCAACAATTCGATCTTCAACACGATGAGCTACAAGTCGCCGGAGATGGACAAGCTCATCGACGGCGCGCGTGTCGCCGCCGCCAACGGCGACAGCGCGGCCTATGACGCCGACGTCAAGGGCTTCGTCGATCTCGCCTTCGCCGACATCCCGCGCATTCCGCTCTATCAGCCCTTCGTCAACGTCGCGATGCAGAAGAATATCTCGGGCTACGAGTACTGGTTCCACCGCCGGCTGGACTATCGCGCGATGGCGAAGGGGTGAGACCGATGAGTGCGTGGACCACGTTCGCGTCTCTCTCAAACGCTACGTCAAGTGAGGTGAACACGTCTCTCAGGCTCCCTCCCCCCTTGTGGGGGAGGGTGGGGAG
>NZ_JASGSR010000134.1:0-20787 GCF_040446015.1 Bradyrhizobium sp. INPA03-11B | reverse complement strand
GAAACCAAACACGTCTCGCTCGCACGCGGGACGCACAAGATTCAAAAACTGGGAATTTAGCCAGCACTGTCATTGCGGGGCGACGCTTAGCGGCGAGCCCGGAATGACGGACCACAAATTGAGGAAACACCGATGCCCGTTCCGACGCACGTTTTCGATCCGCCGTTCAACATTATCCGCTGCAGCCATGCCGTGCTCGATGTCACGGACCTCGACAAGAGCGCGATCTTCTACGAGAAGACGGTCGGCCTCCATGTCGAGGACCGCGACGACAAGTCGGTGTATCTGCGCGCCAGCGAGGAGCACCAGCATCACTCGGTTGTGCTGCGCAAGGCGGCGAAGGCCGCCTGCAACCGGCTCGGCTTCAAGGTCGGCAATGACGGCGACCTCGACAAGGCCGCCACTTTCTGCTCGGAAAACGGCATCAGCTACGCTTTCGTCGATCAGCCGTTCCAGGGCCGCACGCTGCAATTCACCGATCCGTTCGGCTTCCAGATCGAGCTCTACGCCACGATGGAGAAGCGCCCGCATCTGCTGCGGCGCTACGATCTCTACAAGGGCTGCCATCCGCAACGGCTCGACCATTTCAACGTGTTCGCCGCCGAGGTGCAGGACACCGTCGATTTCTACGCCCGGCTCGGCTTCCGCCTCACCGAATATGCCGAGGAGGACGGCGACAACGGCCGCATCGCCGCTGCCTGGATGCATCGCAAGGGCAATGTCCACGACTTCGCCATCACCAATGGCAAAGGCCCGCGCCTGCACCACATCGCCTATTGGGTGCCGACCGCGATGAACATCGTGCATCTCTGTGACGTGATGGCCTCGTCCGGCTTCCTCAAGAACATCGAGCGCGGCCCGGGCCGGCACGGCATTTCCAACGCCTTCTTCCTCTACATCCGCGATCCCGACGGCCATCGCATCGAGCTCTACACCAGCGATTATTTCACCGGGGATCACGACCACGAGCCGCTGCGCTGGTCGCTGCGCGATCCGCGCCGCCAGACGCTGTGGGGCGCGCCGGCGCCGCGCTCCTGGTTCGAGGAGGGCTCGACCTTCGCTGGCCAAGCCGTGCGCGAGCCGCGCTTCGTCGCCGACGTGCTGGTTGCGGACTAGTCACGCCTCTCCCCACGTCGTCCCGGCGAAAGCCGGGACCCATAACCACCGAATTGAGTTGCTGAACGAATGTCTGGCCGCGTGCCCCTTCCAATGGCCGCGGAGTATGGGTCCCGGCTTTCGCCGGGACGACACCAACGAATGGATTGCTGATGCCCGCCCCTCGCCCTCGCCTCGCCACCTATTCCATCGATGGTGCCACCCGCTACGGTGTTGTGACTGACAATGGCGTCGTCGATCTCTCCGCACGCTTCGCGAAGGACTATCCGACCCTGCGTGAAGCGATCGCCGCCGGCGCGCTGACCCGACTCGTAGAGGACGCTGCCAAGCGATCGCCCGACCACGCGCTCGACGCGGTCACCTGGCAGGCGCCGATCCCCTCGCCGGACAAGATCATCTGCATCGGCGTCAACTATCCGGACCGCAATGCCGAGTACAAGGACGGCTCGGACGCGCCGAAGTACCCGAGCATGTTCCTGCGGGTGCCGCGCTCCTTTGTCGGCCACAACACGCCGGTGGTGCGGCCTCGCATTTCGCCGCAACTCGACTATGAGGGCGAGCTGGTGCTGGTGATCGGCAAGGCCGGCCGGCACATTGCCGAGAGCGCCGCGCTCGATCACATTGCCGCGATCACGCTCTGCAATGAAGGCACCATCCGCGACTGGGTGCGCCACGCCAAGTTCAACGTCACCCAGGGCAAGAACTTCGATTCCACCGGCAGCCTCGGCCCGTGGATCGTGCCCTACGCCAGCGAAGCGCAGATCGCCGACATCCGCCTGACCACCAAGGTCAACGGCGAAGTCAGGCAGGACGACCGCACCTCGCGCTTGATCTTCGGCTTCCGCTACCTCATCAACTACATCTCGACCTTCACGACGCTGGTTCCCGGCGACATCATCGTCACCGGCACGCCGACCGGAGCAGGTGCGCGGTTCGATCCGCCGCGCTACCTGAAGCCCGGCGATGTCGTCGAGGTCGAGGCCGAAGGCGTCGGCATCCTGCGCAACGGCGTCGTCGACGAAGCCAACTAACCTCGCAAGCAAGTGGACAGTGCCATGACCTCAACATCCGGCGGCGAAGCGATCGTCAACGGCCTCGTCGCGCACGGTGTCGACACCGTGTTCGGCTTGCCCGGCGCGCAGATCTACGGCCTGTTCGATGCGTTCCACCAGGCGCAGCTCAAGGTGATCGGCGCGCGGCACGAGCAGGCCTGCGGCTACATGGCGTTCGGCTACGCCCGCTCCTCTGGCAGACCCGGCGTGTTCAGCGTGGTGCCCGGCCCCGGCGTGCTCAACGCCTCGGCCGCGCTATTGACCGCGTTCGGCTGCAACGAGCCGGTGCTGTGCCTGACCGGCCAGGTGCCGACGCAATTCCTCGGCAAGGGCCGCGGTCATCTGCATGAGATGCCGGACCAGCTCGCGACGCTGCGCACCTTCGTAAAATGGGCCGACCGGATCGAATATCCCGACAACGCGCCCGCGATGGTGTCACGCGCATTCCAGGAGATGCTTTCGGGCCGCCGCGGCCCGGCCTCGCTTGAGATGCCTTGGGACGTGTTCACCCAGCGCACCCAGGTCGCGGCCGTCAAGCCGTTCGATCCGTTGCCGGCGCCGCAGCCGGATCCCGACCGCATCAAGGCGGCCGCCGATCTGATTGCCGGCAGCAAGGCGCCTATGATCTTCGTCGGCAGCGGCGCGATCGAGGCACGCGAGGAGATCCTTGAGCTGGCCGAGATGATCGACGCGCCGGTGGTCGCATTCCGCAGCGGCCGCGGCATTGTCTCCAATGCGCACGAGCTCGGGCTCACCATGGCCTCCGCCTACAAGCTCTGGCCGAAGACCGATTTGATGATCGGCATCGGCACCCGCATGGAGCTGCCGACGATGTCGCGCTGGCCCTATCAGCCGGCCGGGCTGAAATGCGTGCGCATCGACATCGATCCGGTCGAGCTGCGCCGCTGGCCGGCCGATGCCGGCGTGATCGCCGACGCCAAGGCCGGCACCGCCGACCTCGTCGCAGCCGTCCGCAAGGCCGGCTACAGCAAGACCTCAGGCCGCCGCGCTGCGATTCGCGAGGCGACCGCAGCCACCGAGCAGGAGATCCAGCGCATCCAGCCGCAGATGGCTTATCTGAAGATCCTGCGCGAGGTGCTGCCGGCGAACGCCATCGTTACCGACGAGCTGTCGCAGGTCGGCTTCGCCTCCTGGTACGGCTTTCCGATCTATGAACCGCGCACCTTCGTCACCTCGGGCTATCAGGGCACGCTTGGCTCGGGCTTCCCGACCGCGCTCGGCGCCAAGGTCGCCAACCCGAACAAGCCGGTGGTCGCGATCACCGGCGACGGCGGCTTCATGTTCGGCGTGCAGGAGCTCGCGACCGCGGTGCAGTTCAAGATCGGCGTCGTGACGCTGGTGTTCAACAACAACGCCTATGGCAATGTTCGCCGCGACCAGCGCGAACGCTTCGACGGCCGCGTCGTCGCCTCCGATCTGGTCAATCCTGATTTCGTCAAGCTCGCGGAGTCGTTCGGCGTCGGCGCCGCGCGCGTCACCTCGCCCGATCACTTCCGCCCGGTGCTGGAGAAGGCGCTCGCCGATGGCGGGCCCTATGTGATCTCGGTGGAAGTGCCTACCGATTCCGAGGTCTCGCCCTGGGCGTTCATTCACCCGGCGCGGAACAACTAGGCAGCTTTCACACCCCGTTGCAGCCGGGACGCGGCGATCACGAGCAGGCCGGCGCCGGCGACCGACCAGCAGGCGACCGGCGCCCAGTGCACCAGCGGCGCATAGTCCGGCAGCTTCTGCAGGCCGCCGGCCACCGCCGCCATCCGCGCGAAGGTCGCAAGCGCGAGCGCCGAGAACACGAGGCCCGTCACCTTGCCTTCGGCGCCGGTCTCGCCGATCGCAAGCGCGGCCGACACCGCGCTCATCAGCATGCACCCCCAGGCGGCGCCCGCCATGAACTGCGCCACGATCAGGACGTTGAGGCTGCCGGCGATTTCGGCGGCGACGATGGCGAATGCACCGAGAAGCCCCGCAGCGCCCATCACGATCAGCCCGCCGCGATGCTTGACGACGATGCTCGCCGGAAACATCGCGATGTTGAAGCCGATCCAGAACACCGGCATCAGCCATTGCAGATCGCTCGATTTGGCGAAGCGCAGATAGAACGGGGCGCTGTTGATGTTGAAGTGCAGCTGATAGCCGAGCGAGAGCAGCACCATCGACGCGATCAGGAACATCGGCACCGCCCCTAGCCGCCTCGCCGGCGGCGCAAGCCGCTCGGGTTGCACCTCGTCGGCGACGCGGCGTTCGATCCCCGAGAAGGCCAGCGCAGTCAGCAGCAGCACGACGCCCGACAGCACGAACGGCAGCCGTGCATCATGGTCGCGCAGCACGACGCCGAGATAGGGCGAGACCGCGCCCGCGATGCCGTAGCCCAGCATCGCCAGCGCGGCGAGGAACGGGATCGAGGGCTGCGCGCGATACTTGCCGAGCAGCGTCAGCGGCGGCGCGCGCAACGCCGACGATGTGACGGCCCAGATCACGATCAACCCGATCAGCCAGACCTTTGCGCCTGGCCCGGTGCCGGCGACGTAAGGCAGCGCGACGAAGGCGGCGCAGGAGATCGCGGCAAGGATGCCGACGAACAAGCCGAGACGGCCGACCAGGATCGATATCCGATCGGCAGCCATGCCCATCGCCGTATCTGTGATGGTGAAGATCGCCTGATCCATCATCAGGATCAGGATGACGGTCGAAGGCGCGATGCCGACATCGGCACACAGCTTGGGCAGGTAGATCAGGTAGGTGGTCCAGCCCAGCGTGAAGACAAGTTGCAGCACGGCGAGATAGACGCCGGTGCGGTTGACCGCGCGGTCGGCCTTGGTGGTCATCCGCGAAGTCTAGACCAGCTCTCCCATTTGCGGGAGGCCCTTGGTCTGACTGAAGCGACCAAGCAAAGGTACGCGCCGCCAAAATATCGAAAACAACCCCATGCAAAGGAGCAGCCAGGCGCTGGCACTCGGAAAAGCGCTTGACGCGTCGGGCAACTCAGGTGCATAATTCCATTATTCCGAAATATTGCCCGCTAAGCAGCAGCTAGCGCACCTTGCGGAAGGTCAGGTTGATACGCTGGCGGCCGAGCATGCCGTGCTCGCCTTCGGCCAGCGGCGCCACGCCGTGATAAAATAACCGTGACGGCCCGCCCCACACCGCAACATCGCCATGTTCTAACCGATAGCGGCGCGGCGTGTCGCTGCGCTTCAGGCTGCCGAACAGGAAGATCGCCGGCAGCCCGAGCGAGATCGAGACGATCGGCGCACCGTAGTCGAGCTCGTCCTTGTCCTGATGCAGCGACAGTTTTGCGCCGGGGACATAGCGATTGATCAGGCAGGCCTGCGGGGCGAAGTCGTTGAAGCCTGCTGCGGCTGCGGCGTCGGCGGCGAGCCCGCGCAGCACCTCCGGCATAACAGGCCAGTTCTGTCCCGAGTCAGGATCGATCGGATCATAGCGATAGCCGCTGGGATCGGAGACCCAGCCGACACTGCCGCAATTGGTCATCGCGACCGACATCCGGTGGCCGCCCGGCGTGATCAGGTGCCGGAACGGAGCCTGCTTGACGATCACGCGCAAGGCCGGGATCAGCTCGGCCTCGAACGGCCGAACAAAGCCGCGCAACAACACCGCACCGTCGGCGATTGTCTCGCGCGGCGGCCGTGCATCGCCAATTGTCTCGAACAGATCAGCGGCCACGCCTGTCTCGCACTCACTTCGCGTCGTGGAAGATCACACCAACGGTGTGGCGGTGGCCGGACCTGATCCGGCTGACGCCGTGGCGCAGATTGACACGATACGGCCCGCGTGTCCCCTGCACCGGACGATGATGCACGGCAAACGCCACCGCATCGCCCTTGGTGAGAGGCACCACCTCGGGCCGCGACTGCATGCGCGGCCGTTGCTCGGTCAGCACGAACTCACCGCCGGTGAAATCGCGCCCCGGCTGCGACAGCAGGATCGCGACCTGGATCGGAAACACGTGCTCGCCGTAGAGATCCTGGTGCAGGCAGTTGTAGTCGCCCTCGCCATATTGCAGCAGCAGCGGCGTCGGCCGGGTCTGCCCGGCATCATGGCAGCGCTTCAGGAATCCCGCATGCGAGGATGGATAGCTGATCTCGATCCCCATCGCCTGGTTCCAGCGATTGGCGGTCGCGGTCAGCCGCGCATACAGCGCCGGCCGCAGCTCCGCGATCAGGTCCGGCAGCGGATAGGAGAAGTACTTGTACTCGCCACGGCCAAAGCCGTGGCGGCCCATCACGACCTTGCTGCGGAACCGGCTGTCGTCGGGATAGAACGCGGCGATGGCGTCGCATTCCTCGGGAGTCAGCAGGCTGTTCAGGACGGCGCATCCCTGCCCGTCGAGATCGGTCGCGATCTGGTCCCAGTCGAGCGCGTCGACGCGGGCCGGAATGTCGGAGGTGGGGCGAGTGAGGATTTTGGCTGTTGCTGTCATGGGGCGGAATCTGGCCCATGAGCGCGGCCCGCGCCACCCGATTTCTGGCGGCGAGCATCCGCGACCAGCACCCCAATCTCACTGTCGTCCCTGCGAAAGCAGGGACCCATAGCCACCGTCGTCAATTGTTTGAGAAGGCTGGGGCCACAGCGTGCCAACCACAAAATCCTGTGGTTATGGGTCCCTGCTTTCGCAGGGACGACAGGTGGAGAAAGCGTCAGTCGCCCATCAACAAAACGATGCGCGGAAAGAGATCAGCCCCTCACCGGCAGCGTCACCACGTCGTAGCCGTGGCTGATCTTCCGCTTCAGCACCGGGTCTTCCAGCTCGAACTCGAAGCGGCTGGCGGGACGGATGCCGCCTTTGGCCGCGAAGGTGCCGCCGAACATGGCGCAGCCGTCGGGCAGTTTGCCGCCATCGAAGCCGCGCGCGATCAGGTCCTTCACCGGCAGCATGTGATCGAGCGTGCCTTCCTGGTAGAGCACGCGCTCACCGCCGATCACGGCCCAGGATCGCAGGATGAGCTGGTCCCAGTGGCCGATGACGTCCTCGAGCTCCCAGAGTTCGGAAGCCATCGGTTTGTCGCACACCTGCTTCGACACCGTGACGCTGTAGCTCTCGACCTTGCGGTCGGTATGGTCGGAGCCGCAGCCGACGAAGATGCGGCCCTGCCAGCCGATCAGCACGAACTCGACCTCGCCGCTGGAATCCTCGCCGCAGACCTCGATGGCGTCGGCGAAGGTGATCCGGCGCGCCGAGCAGCGGTAATAGATCGGCGTGGTCGCGGGCCGCGCGATGCCGAGTGCTTCGAGCTCGGCGATGTGCTTGTCACGGGCCACCGGATCGCGCCCGGTCCAGCCGGCGATCACGGCCTGCCGGATTTCGAGCGTCAGCGGCGTCGCGACGCCCTTGTCGTCGACATTGAAGGTGAGATCAAACACGGATGACGGCCTCCATTCCGGCCGCAAGCTCGAAGATGCGGCGATCAGAACCGCCCGCGGCGGCGAGCATCAGGCCGACCGGCGCCTCGCCCTCGCGATGCGCGGGCAGCGAGATCGCGCAGCCATCGAGCACGTTGATCAGCGAGGGATTACGCAGCGCGCGCAGGTTCTCGGTGGCGAACGCCTTGTCGTCGGCGAGGCTCGCGATGGTCGGCGGCAGGTTCGCGGTGGTCGGCAGCACCAGCGCGTCATAGGGCGCGATCCGCGCCTCGGTGCGGGCAATGAACGAGCGGCGCGCGTTGATGAGGTCGATATAGTCGGCCGCCAGAAAACCCTCGCCGCGCTGGATGCGCACGGCGACGCGCGGGTCGTAGATATCGCCCTTGCTGGCCAGCAGGAAGCGGTGCCAGGCATAGCTCTCGGCCGCGGAGAAACCGCCCTTGGTGTTCATCACGCCGACATCGAGCAGCTCAGGCACCTCGATGTGCTCGATCAGGGCGCCGGCGCGCGACAGCGCCGCTAGCGCGCGCTCGAAGGTTTTTGCGACGGCATCGTCGAGGTCATCGAGCGCGACCGTGGTCGGCACCGCGAGCCGCATGCCCTTGACCGGACGCGGAGCGATCGGCGTCACCGGCTCGTCGGCCAGCACCGCATCGAGCGCGGCGCAGCAGGCCACCGAATTGGCCAGCGGGCCGTAGCTATCGAGTGTGAACGACAGCGGCACGCCGCCGTCGAGCGGAATCCGGCGCTGCGTCGGCTTGTAGCCGACGATGCCGTTGAAGGCGGCGGGAATCCGGCAGGAGCCGCCGGTGTCGGTGCCGAGCGCGCCGAACGCCATGCCGTCGGCGATCGAGACCGCCGCGCCTGAGGACGAGCCGCCGGGCACATGGCCGGCGCTCCGGTTCCAGGCGCTCTTCGGCGTGCCGTAATGCGGATTGATGCCGATGCCGGAATAGGCGAACTCGGTCATGTTGGTGCGGCCGATCACGATGAAGCCGGCGCGCTTGAGCCGCGCCACGACGGGCGCATCGGCCTCCGCCGGGGCGGAATCCTCCAGCGCCCGGGAGCCCGCGCGGGTCACCTGCCCCTTGATGTCGAACAGATCCTTGATCGAGACCGGAATGCCGGCAAAGGGCGACGGCGCGGCGTTGGCCTTGCGCAGCCGGTCCATGGCGTCGGCGGCTTCCAGCGCCGCCTCGCGGTCGACATGGATGAAGGTGCGTTGGCCCTCGCCGGCGGGATCGGCGATCCTGGCGATGCATTGCTCGACGAGCTTGCGGGCAGAGGTGGCGCCGCTGGCGAGATCGGCGGCAAGGGAGGCGAGTGTCGGATTTTTCGGCATGGTTTTCACTTCACGGCTTGCACTTGATGGCTTCAGCTGATTGTCGCGCGAACCGGGGCCGATTTCCAGTGCGCCGGCCCCAAGCCTCGCATCACTATCACTTCAGCCCGAAATAGGCGCGGTGCAGCTCTTCATTGCCGCTCATCTCGGCAACCGTGCCGGAGAAGCGGATGCGCCCGCCTTCCAGCACGAACACGCGGGTGGCAATCTCAAGGAAGCCGATATTCTGCTCGGCAATCAGGAGTGCCAATCCGCGGCCCTGCAGGCTCGACAGGGCGCGCAGCACCTCCTTGACGAACAGCGGCGACAGCCCGGCCGAGGGCTCGTCCATGACCAGCAGCTTCGGCTCGGCCGACAGCGCCTTGGCGATACCAAGCATCTTGCGCTGGCCGCCGGACAGGCTGGAGGCCGGATCGCGGCGCTTGTCGCGCAGTACCGGAAACAGGCCGTACAATTCGTCGACCCGTGCGCCCGGATTGGCATGGCCCAGTGCCTGCGCGCCGACCCGGATGTTCTCCTCGATCGACAGATCGGGAAACACCGCGAGCTCGGACATGTAGGTCATGCCGCGCCTCATGCGATCCGAGGATCGCATTTTGGTGATGTCCTCGCCGCCGAGCTTGATGTTGCCGTTGCGGGCCTCGATCAGGCCGACCAGCGATTTCAGGAAGGTGGTCTTTCCCGCGCCATTGGCACCGAGCAGCAGCACGGTCTCGCCGGGGCGAACGTCGAGATCGACACCCCACAACACCTGCATGGTGCCGTAGCCGGCGTCGACGCCGGTGGCGCCCAGCAGCGGCGCTGCATCAGTGGGCATGCTCGCCTCCCAAAAACACCTCGATCACCTGCGGCTCGCGCACCGCGGTGGCAAGCGTGCCTTCAAAGATCTCCTTGCCCGCATTGAGCACGATGACGCGGTCGGTGATCTGTTCGATGAAGCCCATCAAATGCTCCACCACGATGATCGCCATGCCGGTCGCGGCCAGCGCCTTGATGCGGCCGGCGATCCAGTCGAGCTCCGCCGGGTTGAGGCCAGCCGCGAGCTCGTCGAGCAGTAGCAGCCGCGGCCGAGTGGCGAGCGCGCGGGTCAGGTCGAGCATCTTCTGCTGCGCACTGTTGAGATCGGCGGCGGGACGGTCGGCGACCTCCTTGAGCCGATATTCGTCGAGCAGCTCGGCGATCGACGGCGCGCCAGTCGCACCGCCATAGGCCAGCGCCACCTGGATGTTCTCGCGCACCGTGAGCGACAGGAACGGCTTTGGCACCTGGAAGGTGCGGTTGATGCCGCGGTGAACGAGTTTGTGCGAGGCGACGCCGCCCGAGGACGCGCCGTCGAACACGAACTCGCCGCCATCGGGCGCATAGAGGCCGGAAATCACGTTGATCGCGGTGGTCTTGCCGGAGCCGTTCGGGCCGACAAGGCCGAGGATCTCGCCGGGCACGACGTGAAAGCTCAGGCCATCGAGCGCGTGGAAGCCGCCGAAGCGCTTGACCAGCTTCGAGACCTCGAGGATGGGGGTTTTCTCAGGGGACATGCCACCCCCTGCGCGTTGCCAGCGACACCAGCCCTGCGGGCAGGAACAGCACCAGACCCATGATCAGGAGACCATAGATCAGCTGGAAATATTGCGGCGTGGTGAAGCCGATCAGATTGTAGATGCCGTAGAGGATCAGCACGCCGACGATCGGTCCGGTGATGGTGGCGACGCCGCCGAACAATGCGAACACGATCGCGAAGATCGAGAACTCGCCGGAGAACACGTTGTCCGGATAGAACACCGAGACGTACCAGGCGTAGATGCCGCCGGCGAGGCCGGCCACCAATGCCGAGGCGAGCCAGGCGATCACCCGCATCTTGATGATGTTGACGCCGGCCATCGAGGCCGACACCGCATCCTCGCGCACGGCCTGCAGCGCAAGGCCGAATGGCGAGTTCTTCAGATACACCACCGCACCGACAGTCAGCGCCATCACCACGACCGCCGCATAATAGGCGTGGGTTGGATTGAACGTGCCGGTGAGCGACACGCCGTAGGGCCCCTTGGTGATGCCCTCCAGCGCCGGGTTGGCGACGAAGTGCAACACCGCGAGCGAGGCCGCGAGGTTGGCGATCGCGAAATACGCGCCCGACAGCCGCAGCAGCGGCGTCAGCAACAGGCCGAGCAAGACCGCGACGCCGCCGCCGACCAGCACGGCGAGCGGCGCCGGCGTGTGCAGATGCATCACCATGATGGCAAAGCCATAGGCGCCGGCGCCGAAGAAGCCGACATAGCCGAACGGCAGATAGCCGGTGAAGCCATAGATGATGTTCACGCCTTGCGCGAGGATCAGGAAGATCACGAAGTTGAACAGCAGCAGATGGTTTTGATAGACGCCGGGCAGCAGCGCGAACACCACCACCAGCGGCGCCAGGATGAACAGCAGGTGTTTCGGGGCGTTATGCAACGCGCACCCGCCTTCCGAGCAGACCGCTCGGGCGCAACAACAGGATCACGATCAACAACACATAGGGCAGCAAGTCGGCCCAGGAACTGAGATAGGTCTGCACCAGCATGTAGCAGAGACCATAGACGACACCGCCGAGCGCGGTACCGAGCGGATTGCCGAGCGAGCCCAGCACGACGATCGCAAACGACGTCACCGTCGCATCGGCGCCGAACGCCGGCGTCACCGAGCCGAACATGAACGGCGCGAACACGCCGGCAACGGCCGCGATTCCGAGGCCAATGCCAAACGCCGCCGCCGAGACGCGATCGACGTCAATGCCGGTTGCCAAGGCCTCGTCGCGGCGTGACATCACCGCGCGGGTCAGGGTGCCGAGCCGCGTATGGTAGAGATAGAGGTAGACCAGCCCGATCGCGACGAGGCTGGTGATGGCCGCGATCACCCAGGGCGCCGGAAAGCCCTGCCCGAAGATCTGGATCGGCCCTGCCCCAGCGGCCTTGCCGCCGAACCACTTCACCTTGATGGTCGAGAACACGGTGCCGAGCAGGCGGCTCTGGATCGAGCGCTCGCTGGTGCCGGCGAAGATGGTGGTGACGGCTTCGATCACCTGCGAGAGGCCGAAGAACAGGATGATCGACAGCATTTCCGGATTGGCCGAGCCCTGCAGCCGCGGCACCAGCACCCAGTAAAGCAGCACGCCCGCGAGCACGAAGACCACGAAAGCCAGCGGCACCGCGAACAGCGGGTCGATGCCGGCGATGCCGACCACACCCAGCGCAATGAACGCGCCCAGCATCAGCATGTCGCCATGCGCAAGATTGACGATGCGCATGACGCCGAACACGAGATTGAGGCCGATGCCGACCAGGCTGAAATACAGCCCGAACAGCACGCCGGCAACGAGCGCATAGGTCATGCTATCGCCCGCCGCCGAAGGTTACGCCTGCCGCACTTAACCTGCATCACGGCGCCGGATAGATCGGCTTGCCGGTGGCGGTCTCGTGCGGATAGATCGAGACGAACTTGATGTGATCGTGTTCGTCGACCGTGAGCTGGCCGAGCGGCGTCAATTCGCCGATCTGGCCGCCGGTCTCGTCCAGCGCGAAGGTGCCGTCCAGCGTCTTGAGCTCGCCGCTGAGCGAAAACACCGCGCGGCGCAGCTCCATCTGGTCGAGGCTGGTCGCAACCGACAGGGTCTTCTCGATCACCAGCGCCGTGGTGTAGCCGGCCACCGCGTTGAAGCCGAACTCCATCTTGCCGTCGTTGTACTTCTTGGTCCAGGCGGCACGGAAATCCTTCATGTTCATCCCGAAATTGACGGGATAGTCCAGCTCGGACGGCGGCACGTAGGTCCAGATGTGCTCGAGGCCCTTGGCACCGACGTTCTTCTCGAGCAGCTCGGTCTCGAGGCCGGCATAGATCGCGAACAGCATCTTGAACTTGGTGCCGACGTCCTGGACGTTGCGCAGGAAGGCGATGTCGTTCGGCGCATAGCCGAAATGGATCACCGCGTCGGGATTGGCGTTGCTGATATTGTTGATGATGACGTTGTAGTTCGTCGTCTCGGTCGGAACGCCCTGATCGTAGACGATCTCGATCGGCGCGCTGGACTCCTTGACGAACTTGCGGAACGCGTTGGCCTGGGTGCCCGTGAACTCGTTGGTCGCATAGAGGATCGCGACCTTCTTGATGCCGAGGCCAGGTCCGTCATGGCTGATGAAGTCCGCGACCGGCTTCGGCCAGATCGTCGACACCGGATCGGCCATCAGTGCAATGTAGGGATTGTCCTTGGAGAAGAAGCTCGCGCCGGTACCGGTCTGGTCGAACAGGAACATCTTGTGATCGCGTGCGATCGCAACCGCCGGCGCCGTCAGCACCGATCCGGAATCGGCGACCAGCAGGTCGACCTTATCCTGGGTGATGAGCTGGTTATAAAGCGTCGAGGCGGTCGCGGTGTTGCTCTGGTCGTCATAGGAGACGAGCTTGATCGGGATCTTCTTGTCGAACGCCTTCACGAAGACGCCGCCCTCGGCGTTCTTCTGCTCGACCCACAATTTCAATGAGCTGTAGACCGGCATCGAGATCGAGGCATAGCGCCCCGAGGACGCATAGAGCGTGCCGATCTTGATCTCCGACGGTGCGTCGGCGGCCACAGCCTTCGTAACGCTGGCCTGCGTGGCAAATGCGAGGCTGGCAGCGAGTGCCGCGCCGATGATCCTCAGCATGATATTATCCTCCCGGGTATTTCTGACGTGTCTGGGCGTGTCTTGAGCCTGTCTTGGACGCGGCCCTTCTACGCGCCGGATCGAAGCGACACAAGCATCGCGGCCTTAGCAATTGTGCGAGGGGCGGAATATGCGGCATGCGCCGGACACAGGCCGCTGCGCGCAGCAAGGATGGACCGTTGACGGCCCTTGGTCCGATGGCGCATCAAGACTGTAACGATTTCGGGAGGAGACATCAGCCATGGCCGAGCCCGCGCGCGCGAAACCAAAACCGACACCTGAGACCCAGCATTTCTGGGACGGCACCAAGGCCGGCGAGCTGCGCCTGCAGCGCTGCGACGCCTGTGCCAATGTCTACTTTCCGCCGCGGCCGTTCTGCCCCTCCTGCGCCTCGCGCAAGGTCTCGGTGTTCAAGGCCAGCGGCAAGGGCAAGCTCTACAGCTACGTCATCAACCATCGCCCCGCCGCGCCGGGCTTCACCCCGCCTTATGCGATCGCGGTGGTCGAGCTCGACGAAGGCCCGCGCATGATGAGCAACATCATCGATTGTCCGCAGACGCCGGAAGCGCTCGAGCTCGACATGCCGCTCGAGGTCGCCTTCGAGGCGCTCGACGACAAGATCACCCTTCCCTTGTTCCGTCCGGCGAAGGGGTAACGCGATGCGCAGGAACCAGGTTGCCGTCGTCGGTGCGGCCGAAACCACCGAACTCGGCGTGATCCCGAACATGTCGCAGATCCAGCTGCACGCGGACGCGGCGCTGAATGCGATCGCGGATGCCGGCCTGAAGCTGTCCGACATCGACGGCTTCGCCACCGCGGTCGAGACCCCGCAGCAGATGGCGCACTATCTCGGCATCACGCCGACCTGGGTCGACGGCACCTCGGTCGGCGGCTGCTCCTTCATGCTGCATGTCCGCCACGCCGCCGCCGCGATCGAGGCCGGCCTCTGCAAGACCGTGCTGATCACCCATGCCGAGAGCGGCAAGTCGATGATCGGCAAGCAGCCGCGCTTCACCGCCCCCGACAGCCTAAACGGCCAGTTCGAATCGCCGTTCGGCGTCTACGGGCCGCCGAGCATGTTCCCGATTCCGGTGCTGCGTTTCATGAAGACGCATGGCATCACGCATGAGCAGCTTGCGATGGTCGCGGTCGTGCAGCGCGAATGGGCCGCGAAGAACCCGCGCGCCACCATGAAGGATCCGATCACGGTCGCCGACGTCCTGAACTCGCGGATGATCGCCTATCCGTTCCGGCTGCTGCAATGCTGCCTCGTCACCGACGGCGGCGGCGCGCTGATCCTGACCTCCGCCGACCGCGCCAAGGATTTCCCGCAAAAGCCGGTCTACATCCTCGGCACCGGCGAGAGCGTGGAAACACCGATGGTCAGCCAGATGAAGACGTTCGACTCGTCGCGCGCCTTCAAGGTGGCGGGCCCCCTCGCCTTCAAAGAGGCCGGCATCACCCACAAGGACGTCGATCACCTGATGATCTACGACGCCTTCGCGCATCTGCCGCTCTACGGCCTCGGCGACCTCGGCTTCATGCCCTATGAGGAAACCGGCAAGTTCATCGCCGACGGCAACACCCGCCCCGGCGGCAAGCTGCCGCTCAACACCAATGGCGGCGGCCTCAGCTACATGCACTCTGGCATGTACGGCATGTATGCGTTGCAGGAGAGCGTGCGGCAGATGCGCGGCATCGCACCGGCGCAGGTGCCGAACGCCAAGATCTCGGTCTGCCACGGCGTCGGCGGCATGTTCGCTGCAAGTGGCACGATCATCTTTGCGAACGAGAAGTAACCCAACCCGTCATTCCGGGGCGCGCGAAGCGCGAACCCGGAACCTCGAGATTCCGGGTTCGATGCTAGCGCATCGCCCCGAAATGACGGACAGAAACAAGGAGAACCCACATGGCAAAATCACTGCAGGATAAAGTCATCATCGTCACCGGCGCGGGCCGCGGCATCGGCCGAGAGATCGCGCTGCTTTGCGCGGCGGAAGGCGCCAAGGTCGTGGTCAACGATCCCGGCGGCGCGGCCGACGGTGGCGGCTCGAGCGCGGCGCCCGCCGAGGAGGTGGTCGAGGAGATCAAGAAGCGCGGCGGCACGGCGGTCGCCAATTTCGAGTCGGTGGCGGAAGCCATTCCTGCCAGCAAGATCGTGAAGACCGCGACCGATCATTTCGGCCGGCTCGACGGCGTCGTCAACAATGCCGGCATCCTGCGCGACATGATCTTCCACAAGATGAGCGTGGAAGCCTTCGAGGCCGTCATCAAGGTGCATCTGATGGGCTCGTTCTATGTCAGCCACGCCGCAGCGCGCATCTATCGCGAGCAGGAGTCGGGCTCGTTCGTGCACTTCACCTCGACTTCGGGCCTGATCGGCAATTACGGCCAGGCCAACTACGCCGCCGCCAAGCTCGGCATCGTCGGCCTCTCGAAATCGATCGCGCTCGACATGGGCCGTTTCAACGTGCGCTCGAACTGCGTGTCGCCGTTCGCCTGGACCCGCATGATCGGCACCATCCCGACCGAGACCGACGCCGAGAAGGCGCGCGTCGAGAAGATCAAGCAGATGGGCCCCGAGAAGATCGCGCCGGTCTGCGCCTATCTGCTGTCGGACGCTGCCAAGGACGTCACCGGCCAGATCTTCGGCGTGCGCATGAACGAGATCTTCCTGTTCGGCCAGCACCGTCCGGTGCGCTCGGTGCATCGCGGCGAAGGCTGGACCCCGGAGACGATTGCGGAACACGGCATGCCGGCGCTGAAGGGATCGTTCGCCAAGCTCGACCGCTCGGCCGACGTCTTCACCTGGGATCCGATCTGAACTTCGATCTGACAGTTTTATGAAAAAGTCGCCTCCGCGAAGCAGCGGGGGCGGCACACTCTTTGGTTGTTTCTTCATAGCGTGCCCGCATTGTGCCAGAATTGCGGGCGCATGATCGTCCTCCCCGATAACAAGAAACCTGGGAGGACTTTCGTGACAAATCCAAGCAACGCAACTCCAAGCAACACAGAGCAACACGAGAGCGACGGAACGAAGGCGTTCGACCGTCGGACCATTTTGCGCGGCGCAACCGCGCTTGCTGCAACCGCGATGGCGGCATCAGATGCATCTGCGCGCGACTACGGCCGCAACGCGGAACCGCAGCGTTATCCCGATCCGGATATCGTCGTGATCGACGACAAGCGCTTCAAGGCCAAGGTCGGCAACACCGCGATCAAGCGGCTGTACACCGGCTGCCTGTGGGCGGAAGGCCCGGCCTGGAACGCGCAGGGCCAGTATCTGGTGTGGAGCGACATCCCGGCCAACCGGCAGTTGCGCTATCTCGACGATGACGGCCACATCTCCGAGCAGTTCCACAAGCCGTCGAACGAAGCCAACGGCTCGACCTTCGATTTCGAGGGCCGGCAGATCACCGCCGAGCGCACGCGGCTGGTGCGTTACGAGCACGACGGAACCGTCACGTCCTTGGCGGAGCAGGCCAACGGCAAGCAGCTCAATGGGCCGAACGACATGGTCGTGCACCCCAACGACAAGTCGATCTGGTTCACCGATCCCGGCTACGGCGCCGTCTCGATCTATGAAGGTCAGCGTGCCAACACCGGCTCGAACCAGCCCTACCAGAAAGAAGCCGTCTATCGCATCGACGCCACGACCGGACAGATCACCAAGGTCTGCGACGAACCGTTCAAGCCGAACGGCATCGCCTTCAGCCACGACTACAAGAAGGTCTATGTCTGCGACACCGGCATCACGCACTACCCGAACGCGAAGAACATCGTCTGGCAGTACGACCTCAACGGCGACAAGCTGTCCAACCCGCGCACGCTGATCGACATGACGCTGGACGGCAAGTCGGGCTTCCCGGACGGCATGCGCGTCGACATCGACGGCAATATCTGGGTCGGCGCCGGCTGGGTCGGACCGGGCTATGACGGCGTCCAGGTGTTCGCGCCCGACGGCCAACGCATCGGCCAGATCCTGCTGCCGGAAACTTGCGCCAACCTCACCTTCGGCGGCAGGAAGCGCAACCGACTGTTCATGACGGCGAGCCAGTCGCTGTATGCGGTGTATGTGGAGACGCGGGGCGCGCACAACTGCTGATGGACTTGCCTTCCGTCGTCATTGCGAGGAGCGAAGCGACGAAGCAATCCACCTCACCGCTTGCGGCCCAATGGATTGCTTCGCTGCGCTCGCAATGACGGCGTTAGCATCACCGCCTTAGCCGCTGTTTCGCAGCCCCGCCGAGATCCCGTTGATCGTGATCTGTATCCCGCGCAGCACCTGCTCGTCCGGGTTTTGCGCGCGATGCTCCTTCAACAGCTCGACCTGCACATGGTTGAGCGGATCCATGTAAGGGAAGCGGTTGCGGATGCCGCGTTCCAGCAGCGGGTTGCCCTGCAGCAGCCGGTCATGGCCCATGATGTCGAGCAGCGTCTCGATCGAGAGGT
This sequence comes from Bradyrhizobium sp. INPA03-11B, assembly GCF_040446015.1. Lineage (NCBI taxonomy): Bacteria > Pseudomonadati > Pseudomonadota > Alphaproteobacteria > Hyphomicrobiales > Nitrobacteraceae > Bradyrhizobium > Bradyrhizobium sp. INPA03-11B. The sequence continues at coordinate 2,755 of NZ_JASGSR010000134.1, read as the reverse complement.
GCCACTCGCGGCGGATCTCGCCGAAGATCTTCTCGCGCAGCGCGACGTCGGACACCAGCTCGGCATAGCGCGAGGCGATCGCGATCGAGCTCTTCGCCAGCACCATGTCCATGTTGGACAGCAGCGTGCGGAAGAACGGCCATTCCCGGTAGAGCTCCTGCAGGAACGGCATGCCCTGCTCCGGATGCTCAGCGATCCAGGTCTCGACTGCAGCGCCGAAGCCATACCAGCCCGGCAGCATCAGCCGGCACTGTGCCCAGGAGAACACCCAGGGGATCGCGCGAAGATCCTCGATCTCGCGCGTCTTCTTGCGCGAGGCCGGACGGCTACCGATGTTCAAGGTCGCGATCTCGTTGATCACGGTCGAGCCCCAGAAGTAGTCGGCGAAACCCGGTGTCTCGTAGACGAGCCGGCGATAGGCCTTGAAGGCGAGCGCCGAGATTTCCTCCATCGCCTTGAGATATTCGGGGCGCGGCGCGCTCCGCCGCGGCTGCAGCAGGCTGGTTTCCAGCGTCGCCGCGGCGAGGATCTCCAGATTGCTGCGGCCGACCTCGGCATTGGAATATTTCGAGGAGATGATCTCGCCCTGCTCGGTGATGCGGATCTGGCCGTTCACCGCGCCGCCGGGCTGCGCGATGATCGCATCATAGCTCGGGCCGCCGCCGCGGCCGACCGAACCGCCGCGGCCGTGGAACAGGCGCAGCCGCACGCCGTGGCGCTCGAACACCTCGACGAGGCCGATCTCGGCCTTGTAGAGTTCCCAGCCCGAGGTGACGAAGCCGCCATCCTTGTTGCTGTCGGAATAGCCGAGCATCACCTCCTGCACACTGCCGAGACTGTCCACCAGCTTGCGGTAGTCGTGCAGCACCAGCATGCGGTCCATGATGCCGCTCGATGCCTGCAGGTCCTCGATGGTCTCGAACAGCGGCACGATGTTGACGGCGCCGCGGCCGGACGGATTGACCAGCCCGACCTCCTTCAAGAGCACCGCGACCTCGAGCATGTCGGACATGCCCTGGCACATCGAGATGATGCATTGGGAGATCACCTCGGGACCGAATTTGGCGTGCGCCTCGGCCGCGGCGCGGAACACCGCGAGCTCGCTTTGGGTCTCCTCGGAATATTTGACGAAGGGCGAGGCCAACGGCCGCGCGCTGCGCAGCTCGCCGAGCAGCAGGCTGACGCGCGCATCCTCGCCGAGCGCCAGATAGGACATGCCGGGATTGGCGGTATCGAGCAGCTCGGCGACGGTGCGCTCATGCACCGCCGAGTTCTGGCGGATGTCGAGCCGCGCCAGATGGAAGCCGAAGCAATCCACCGCGCGCCGCAACTGCCGCAGCCGGCCGCGCGCGATCACGCCGGAATTGTTCGCGATCAGCGAACGGTTGAGCACATCGAGATCGGCCTGGAATTCCCTGACGGTCGCATAGGGCTCGGCTTTTCCGACCGGCGGCCGGGTGGTCTCGACCTCGAGCCGCGTCGCTGTGGCTGCGAGCCGCGCATAGATGCCGGAGACCGCCAGGCGATAGGGCTCGCCGCTGCGATGCGGCGAGGTGTCGGGCGAACGCTCGGCAAGGATCCGCAGCTCCTCCGAGACGTCAGCGAGATGCGCTGCCAGCGATAGCTCGGCGCCGAGCGCGTGCAGTTCCTCGAGATAGAAGCTGAGCACCCGGCTCGACTGCAGCCGCAGCGTGCCGCGCATCACCTCTGCGGTGACGAACGGATTGCCGTCGCGATCGCCGCCGATCCAGCTTCCCATCCTGAGGAACGAGGCGAGATCGCCGCCCTCGCCGCCCTCCTTGTTCAGCCGGTCCTCCAGCGCGCAATGCAGCCGCGGCACCTCTTGCAGGAAGGTGTAGTCGTAAAACGACAGGCCGTTGGCGACCTCGTCGAGCACGGTCAGCTTGGTCCGGCGCAGCAGATTGGTCTGCCATAGCGTCACGACCGCACGGCGCAGCTGCTCGTCGCTGGCTTCGCTCTCCTCCGGCGTCATCTGCAATCGCTCGCGGCGGTCGAGCAGATCGGCGATCTCCATCTCGCGGTCCATCGTGCTCTTGCGGCGGACCTCGGTCGGATGCGCGGTCAAGACCGGGCTGACCAGCGCGCTCTTGAAGAAGCTGCGCAGGTCGGCCGGGCTGATGCCGGCCTGGCGGGCATGCACCAGCGTCTGCTCCAGCGTGCTCGGCCGCGGCGCCCCGCTCGGGCCGCGGCTGCGCATCTGGCGGATGTTGTTCTGGTCCTCGGCAATGTTGGCGAGGTGAGAGAAGTAGCTGAACGCGCGGACGATCCGCAGTGTCTCGGCGATCGACATGCCGTCGAGGATGCCTTCCAGCTCCCGCCGGGCCAGCTTGTCCTCGTCGCGATGGAACCGGACCGAAGTCTGGCGGATGCGCTCGACCAGGTCGAACACGTCGGCCCCTTCCTGGTCCCGCACGGTGTCGCCCAGGACGCGCCCCAGCAGCCGGATGTCGTTGCGCAGCCGCGCATCCTCCTCCTGTGCAGTCGCTTCGAGAAGGCTGGCTTCCGCAGCGCTTTTGGCACGGATTTCGGTCTCGGAAGGCAAGATCTGGGGAGACATGGCGTGGCTACTCCAGAGGCTGCCCGGCTCCTCCCGAGTGTGCGCTTTTTTTGCCGCAGCGCAAGATGAACTTGCGCGGTGCACCACCGCCGTCGTCCCTGCTTTCGCCCTAGGGCATGCACAGATCTGATGCGACAGATTGACTCGGACGCTGAGCCTGGGATTCCAGAATCGGCA
>NZ_JASGSR010000133.1:0-21079 GCF_040446015.1 Bradyrhizobium sp. INPA03-11B | reverse complement strand
CGCGGCCGCTAACCGCGACAGGCCATTCCTCTCGGAATGCTCCGACGATAACCGATCGCGCTATTACAAGGATGGGTGGAGCGAAGCGATACCCATCACCTCGCCACGCGGCACAATTGATGGGTATCGCTGTGCTCCACCCATCCTACGATTCCAGGTTTCCGATTGCTCGATCCGTGTCCGGGCGTGATCCGCATCACGTCACCAGCGAGGGCGCGCCGTTAGCGTGGCGGCATCGGATCACCCGACCGCCAAGGATCGCCGCCATGAACGCCATCGCTGCACCGAAATCGCCTGCGCAGAACCGGCTCGAAGGCTTTGCGCTCACCGCCATGCTCCAGGGTCTGCCGATCTTCGCCGCCGCCGTGCTGGTGCTGAAGATCATGGACGCCCCGGAAATCGTCGGCGAACGCTATGGCGCCGCGATCTATGTCGTGCTCGCCTCGCTGGTCTACGCCGTGATCACGCCATGGCTCGCCGCAAAATTCCCCAAGCGCTTCGTGCACACCTACGCGCCGATGTTCTTCGACGCCAGTCTCTCGTTCTCGGAGAAGATCGCGCAGTGGCGGAGCCAGCCGACGGTCTCACTGCAGCTCATGACCACGATGATCATGATGTCGCTGCTGGCGGTCGCAGTGGTGAGTGCAGGCTGAGCTTGCTCTTCTGCGCCGATCGGCCTTATCTGCGACCATGCAGATCAGGGACGAACGCCCCGAAGACGCTACCGTGATCGGCGAGATCACGGCCGCCGCCTTCGCCAACGCGCCGCACGCCAGCGGCACCGAAGCCCGCATCGTCGAGGCGCTGCGCCGGGCCGGCGCGCTGACGCTCTACCGCTTCTTCCACCCACCGCGCTTCCCCGGTGCTCCTCCGCTGCTCCGCGGCGAGGGGCCGAACTCCGGGCCAGACTGCCGCGAGTCGGTCGGCTGGATGATGCGGCTCGTGGTGCCGAACGGTTTTGCCGGCAGCGCGCCGCTCGGGCGGAACGGCAGCGATTCCGGGCCGTGCATCTCGTCGAGGTCGGGCTTGTGCACGCGGGAGCCGGACTTGGCGCCGCGGCTTGCCTTGAGCGAGGTTTGCGCCGATTTGTTCTTCAGCGCGCTGACCGGCAGGTTGGCGGCATCGCCGTATTTCCTGGTGCCGGCATAGGCGCCGGCCTGCTTCTGTACATTGCGCTGCTTGGCGGTGGGGTCGTCGACCACGGCCATCTCGGTGGCGCGCAGCCGCTTGACCTCGTCGCGCAGGCGGGCGGCTTCCTCGAAGTTCAGGTCGGCTGCTGCCTCGCGCATCCTGGTTTCGAGGTCGCTCAGCACGGCCTCGAAATTGTGCCCGATCGAGATCACGTCGTCGGCCATGCCGCCGTCGCCGATCTCGACCAGCACGTGGTCGCGTTCGTAGACCGAGTTGAGGATGTCGCCGATCGACTTCTTGACGCTCTCCGGCGTGATGCCGTTGGCCTCGTTGTATTCGACCTGCTTCTCGCGGCGCCGCGTGGTCTCGGCCATCGCGCGCTCCATCGAGCCGGTCATGCCGTCGGCATAGAGGATCACCTTGCCGTCGACATTGCGCGCGGCGCGACCGATGGTCTGGATCAGCGAGGTCTCGCTGCGCAGGAAGCCTTCCTTGTCGGCATCCAAAATCGCGACCAGCGCGCATTCGGGAATATCGAGGCCCTCACGCAAGAGGTTGATGCCGACCAGCGCGTCGAATGCGCCGAGGCGGAGGTCGCGGATGATCTCGATGCGCTCGATCGTGTCGATATCGCTGTGCATGTAGCGGACGCGGATGCCCTGCTCATGCAGATATTCGGTCAGATCCTCCGCCATGCGCTTGGTGAGCACCGTGACCAGTGAGCGATAGCCGGCCGCCGCGGTCGCGCGCACCTCGCCGACGAGATCGTCGACCTGGGTGCGGGCCGGGCGGATATCGACGGGAGGATCAATGAGGCCGGTCGGGCGGATCACCTGCTCGACGAACACACCGCCGCTCTCGTTCAGCTCCCAGCCGCTCGGCGTCGCCGACACCGCGACCGTCTGCGGCCGCATCATGTCCCATTCCTCGAAGCGGAGCGGGCGGTTGTCCATGCAGGAGGGCAGGCGGAAGCCGTATTCGGCGAGTGTCGCCTTGCGGCGGAAGTCGCCGCGGAACATGCCGCCGATCTGCGGCACGGTGACGTGGCTCTCGTCGGCGAACACAAGCGCGTTGTCGGGCACGTATTCGAACAGCGTCGGCGGCGGCTCGCCGGGGCGGCGGCCGGTGAGGTAGCGCGAATAGTTCTCGATGCCGGCGCAACTGCCGGTCGCTTCCATCATCTCGAGGTCGAAGGTGGTGCGCTGCTCGAGCCGCTGCGCTTCCAGCAGCCGGCCCTGGTCGTTGAGCTGGTCGAGCCGGATCTTCAATTCTGATTTGATCGACTTGATCGCCTGCACCAGCGTCGGGCGCGGCGTCACATAGTGCGAGTTGGCGTACATCTTGATGAATTCGAGCTCGTCCTGCTTGTGGCCGGTGAGCGGATCGAACTCCTCGATGGTCTCGATGGTGTCGCCGAACAGGTTCACGCGCCAGGCGCGGTCCTCATAGTGCGCCGGGAAGATGTCGATGACGTCGCCGCGGACGCGGAAGGTGCCGCGGGTGAACTCGGCCTGGGTGCGCTTGTATTGCAGCGCGACCAGGTCGGCGATCAATTGCCGCTGGTCGATGCGCTCGCCCTTCTTCAGCGCGAAGGTCATCGCGGTGTAGGTCTCGACCGAGCCGATACCGTAGATGCAGGATACGGAAGCGACGATGATGACGTCGTCGCGCTCGAGCAGCGCGCGCGTCGCCGAGTGGCGCATGCGGTCGATCTGCTCGTTGATCGAGGAATCCTTCTCGATATAGGTGTCGGTGCGCGGGACGTAGGCTTCCGGCTGGTAGTAGTCGTAATACGAGACGAAATACTCGACCGCGTTGTCGGGGAAGAAGTTCTTGAACTCGCCGTAGAGCTGGGCGGCCAGCGTCTTGTTCGGCGCGAGGATCAGCGCCGGACGCTGCGTCGCCTCGATCACCTTGGCCATGGTGTAGGTCTTGCCCGAGCCGGTGACGCCGAGCAGCACCTGGGTGCGGTCGTTGCGGCCGATGCCTTCGACCAGCTCCGCGATCGCGGTCGGCTGGTCGCCCTTCGGCTCGTAGGAGGACTTGATCTCGAAGCGCACGCCGCCTTCGGATTTCTCTGGGCGCGGCGGCCGGTGCGGAGTCCATACCCGCATCGAGCCGTCATCCTTGCGGAACTCCGGGCGGCCGTCGCGGATCAGGTTTTCCAGCGCGTCGGCGGTCGCCTTGACGCCGAGCGCCTCCATCTTGCTGCGCGGCGGCCGGGCGAGGGCTTCGTCATCATCCTCGGCGGTCGGCAGGCCGAGCTGCCGCGCCAGTTCCGGATCCAGCGTCGGGATGGTGGCCGAGGTGCCGTAATTGGCCTGCGGGGCTTCCTCGAGGCCGGACGCGTCGCGCTTCGCATCACGTTTGGCGACGCCCTCGCTGGTCTCGCGCGTCGACGCCCGCGCGCGATGCGCGGCGGCCTCGCCGCCGGCGCGGCGGTCCCAGGAATTGTCCGGCGGCGGCTGCAGGCCGGTGCCCGAACCCATGCCGGCATCGCCGCGATTGATCGCGGGATTGAGCAATTCAGCCAGCGCCGGGCCGATCGGTTGGACCTCGGGCCTCGACGCCTTAGAACTTGGCGCTTTGGATTTGGGGGTTTTGCCGGGCTTTTTCGGAGTGTTCGGTGTCTTCGCCATGGCCGGAATATGGGACGAGTCCGGCAACGAGAAAAGGGCAAATGCCGCCTTGATCTGAGCGCAGGCGATGCTGCTGACAGCAGGGTGTCAGCAGGCTCGCTGATTGGATCGAGCGATGACGAGGCCGCATCGGAACTCGGCTCCCTCTCCCGCTTGCGGGGGAGGGTTGGGGTGGGGGCTCTCTCCGCGAGTCGTATCGTGGAGAGAGCCCCCACCCGGCGCGCTGCGCGCACCGACCTCCCCCGCAAGCGGGAGAGGTTAGACGGAGAACGTGGCGAGAGTTACGCGCGCGGCAGGTCGACGATGTCGAGATGGATCCCGCCGCAGCCGTCGCAGCGCAGGGTCCAGTATTCGGCGGCGCGGCCGGGAATTACGCGCAGCAGCGAGAGCCGGGCGGCGCATTCCGGGCAGCTGGTTCTGACCTGCGCCGGCCAGACCGGATCCGGCTCGCATTGCGGGACCACGGCGAGCACCACGTTGCCGGTCACACCCACGCTTCGGTTGCCGGCATCGTCATGCCATAGCGCTGTGGGAACCGGTCGATAGTTTGCTTCGCGTCGGCGATCGCCGCATCCGGATCGGACCACGCAAAGCCGATGTCGAGCATCGGAAACGGCATGCCATCGATGACGACCGGCCTTTGATCGACCCGTTGAATCCTGGCGTGCCATTGCCCCTTCCCCACTTCAAACGACTTGATCTCAAAACCGCTGTAGATCATGGCGACCTCGGGCTGCCCTTCTCAAAGGAAGCACGGGCGCGCGGCGCCCTATGTGAACCAGATCACAAGTCGCGCGGTTTATTTCCGCGCTGCAAAGCAGTTCCAGCTTTTTGTTTTGCCGCGGTTTCTTCAGGCGAACCGCGCGAAAACGCTCTAGCTGCGGGCCGCGATATGATCGGCGAGCACGGCCGCGTCGTCGCCGACGCCGGACAGGAACGAGGATTTCATCTTCGACAGCCATTGCAGGCCGAGGAAATAGAGGCCCGGCACCTCGGAGACACCGTGACGGTGCCGCGGTACCCTATTGGTGTCCAGCACCGGTATGTCGATCCAGTCTAGATCGAGGCCGTAGCCAGTGGCCCAGATCACGCTGCCGATCCGCTCGGCGCCGAGGTCGATCGTCTCGAGCGGCGCAGTGAGGCACGGCGGATCGGGCAGGCGGACGCGCGCCAAGGGATCGTGTGGATGATCGAGGCTGCGTGCGGCGATGAAGTCATCGACGATCCCGAGGAAGGTCGCGTAGTAAGCATCGCCATTGGCGATGTTGGCGGCGAGATCGGGCGCGATCGCGAGCACGCCGTTGCGCGCCGCCGCCACGCGGCCGAGCAGCGTCACGCCGTCGGCGGCGAAGCGGCGGAAGTCGATGGTGTGGCCGCCATAGGCGCCCGAGATCACCGGCAGCAGGCGCGACGGGCCGCGCTGCTCGACCGGCGTCTCGTCGACGCCCATCTCGGCCAGCCACCAGAACAGGTCGCGGCCGCGGTAGCGGCGCGGCAGGCGGTTGTGACGTCCGACCGACAGGAAGACATGGCGGCCGGCGCGCATCAGCTCTTCGGTGATCTGCGCGCCCGAGGCGCCGGCGCCGATCAACAGCACCGCGCCGTCAGGCAATTGCGCGGGATTCTTGTAGCCGCTGGCATGAACCTGAAACAGGCCGGAATGCTCGCGCAGCACGTCGGGCTGCAGCGGCCGCTGATAGGGGCCGGTGGCGATCACGACGTTGCGGGAGGCGATGCTGCCGCCGGCGAATTCGGCAAGGAAGCCGCCGACGTCGCGGCGCAGTTTGGTGACCTCGACGCCGCAGCGGATCGGCGGCGCGACGAAGGCGGCGTAGGCCTCGATGAAGGTGATGATGGCAGCGGTGTCCGAGAAGCCGTCGGGATCGCTGTGCGGAAACGCGAACTCCGGCAGCCGCACCGACCAGTTCGGAAACTGGAACATCAATCCGTCCCAGCGTTCGCTGCGCCAGCGCTCGGCGATCCGCCGCCGCTCCAGCACCAGATGGCCGATGCCGCGCTGCTTCAGCCGGTGGCTCATGGTCAGCCCGGCCTGGCCGCCGCCGATCACCAGCGTATCGACCGTCTCGTCAGGCATTGCGCGCTCCCTTGCGGCGAGCGGCCGGTTCGGTCGCGGCGCGGATGATCCAGCGCCGGAACGCGGCGAAATCGCGCTGCTCGGCGTGGAAGCCGCGATAGACCAGATACCAGCGCATGCCCTTCGGCACGCTGAGCGCAAACGGCGCCACCAGCCGGCCGGCGGCGAGATCGTCATCGATATAAGGCCGGATTCCCATCGCGATCCCGAGCCCGTCGCTCGCTGCCTGCAGCGCCTGGCCGTAGAACTGGAATTCCGGCCCGCGCGCGGTCAGGCGCGGCACGCCGGCGGCCTTCAGCCAGGACGGCCAGTCGTCGGGCGAATGCGCGACGCGGATCAGGCTCGGTCCCTTGAGGTCGGCGGGGCGCTTCAAGCCGTTGGCGAGCCGCGCCGTGCACACCGGCATCAGATCGGCGGCGAACAGCGGCTCGGCGACGAGGCCAGGCCATTGGCCATCGCCGAGCTGGATGCCGCAGCTCCAGTCGTCGGCGAACGGCACCGCCATGCCGCCGGTCGTGATCCGCACCTCGATGTCGGGCTCCGCTTTGCGGAACTCGGCGAGGTGCGGGATCATCCATTTCATCGCGAATGTCGGCCCGACACCGACCGTGAGCACCCGCGAACTCGCCGACGCCGTGACCTGCGCAGTGAGGCTCGCCAGCGCGTCGAAGATCGGCGTCAGCCCGCCTTGATAGGCGCGGCCGGCCGGTGTGGTGACAAGACGGTTCGCCTTGCGCTCGAACAGCGCGACGCCGAGCCGCTCTTCCAAAAGGTGCACCATGCGGCTGATCGCGGCGGCCGAGACGTTGAGCTCGCCGCCCGCCGCTGCGAAGCTGCCGGTCCGCGCCGCGGCCTCGAACGCCTTGATGCCGTTGAGAAAGAGCAGCCGCCGCATGAACCCTCAGGAAAACTGATGCAAGGGCAAGATAACTCAGTTTGCGGGCAGAGGCCAAGCAGCGCAAAAATAAGCAGACAATCCCTGCTGACCCGGCGAGCACCCAATGACTGAGACCACGGACGCCCTGGTGCTCGATCTGGTGGAATGGGTCGCCCGCGAGCCGCGGCGCTATGCCGAGGTGCTCGAGGTCTGGCGCACCTCATGCCCGCGGCTGACGATCTGGGAGGACGCGGTCGATCGCGGCTATGTCGCGCGCCGTCCCTCCGTCGAGGGCATGCGGGTGATGGTGACGGAAACCGGCGAGACCTTCTTGCGCGCGCATGGGCGGATGCATTGAGGGTTCGATGGCGCCGCTTTCTTCACCTCTCCCCGTCGGGGAGAGGTCGATTTGCGCAGCAAATCGGGTGAGGGTCTTAGGTCCCACGAGAGAGCGGAACCCCTCACCCGGATCGCATCTGATGATGCGATCCGACCTCTCCCACAAGGGGAGAGGTGGACCGCCGATGCGGCGATAGTTGATCGGGCGATCACGTCAACGCGCAGTCTTACCGAGTCGCGGCCGGATGATCTCGACCATGCGGTCGGCCGAGGTCCCCGGCGGGAAGAAGCCGAGATAGCTACCGTCGCGGTCCATCAGATAGATGTAGGCGGTGTGATCGACGGTGTAGTCGCCGGCGTCCTTCAGCGGCACCCTCGCGTAATAGACCTTGTAGGCATCGGCGACCTGGCGGATCGCATCAGCGCTGCCGGTCAGTCCGATCAGGCGCGGGTGAAACAGCGGCACGTATTCGGCGAGATGGCTAGCCGTGTCGCGCTCGGGGTCGACCGTGATGAAGATCGGCTGCACCTGATCGCCGTCAGGGCCGAGCTTGTCGAGCGCAAGCCCGATTGCCTGAAGATCGGTCGGGCAGACGTCGGGGCAATAGGTGAAGCCGAAATAGACCAGCATCAGCCGGCCGCGGAATTCCTTGTCGGTGCGCGCATGGCCGGCTTGATCGGTCAGCGTGAACGGGCCGCCGACCGGCTCCCTGTTCCACATCAGGATGTCCATGATCTCGGCGGCCGAGCGCGCTGATTGCTGTGGCGCATCGCCGGCCAGCACGGGCGCCAGCGTCAGCCACAGGCCGGCGCCGGCGCACGCGATTGAGCGCAGTCTATTTCGTCTCATATGCCGAAGGAGAGGCGGCTGCCGGTGGTGGTGACCATCACCTTGTCGCCCATCTGCGCGGTCGCCTCCTGCACGAAGTTGAGCCCGGAGCAATGCATCGGGACCACGACGTCGGGATCCAGCTTCTTGATCTCGGCGACGACCTCGGTGAGGTAGTCCTTCGGCGCCGGTCCGAGATGGAAGCCGCCGACGATCGCGTGCACCTTCTGGATGCCCGAGACCTCCTGCGCCTGCTTCACCGAGTTGACGATGCCGACATGGCCGCAGGACGAGATCACGACCAGGCCGAAATCCTTCACATTGAAGCAGGTCGCGTGTTCGTGGATGTGCTCGTCGGGCACGATCTTGCCGTCCATCTCGGCCGGCAGATAGTGGCTGGCGTTGCAGCCGAGCGCGTCCTTGATGCCGAACTCGACCCAGGTCTGCGGCAGCACGCGCTCGATGCTGCGGCGGGTGATCTTGCCGGTCGTGAAGGCGTGGCCCGCGATCACAGTCGGCGTCTCGCACAGCACGGTGGTAACGCGTTGCGCGGTGAGCTGGCGGCGATCCAGCGTGCCGAAATCGGCGAACTGGCCCTTGGTCGGAGTCGCGCTGACACGGTGGCAGAAATTGTCCTCGCCGCCGGCATAGAGCTTCACGTCGGCCGGCAGCTTGTCGCGGAATTTGTCGAGGAAGCCGTTGAGGCCGCCGAAATGATCGTAGTGCCCGTGGCTCACGATCAGGGCGTCGAGCTTCGACGGATCGACGCCGACCAGCGCCATGTTGTTGAGCAGGACGTCCGGAGTATAGCCGTAGTCGAGCATCAGCGTGCGCTGCGCGCCCTTGGCCTCCGACTCCAGCCACAGCGACAGGCCCCATTCATTGTGCAGCGAGCGCTGGTAATCCGCGTTGCGCGACGCCGGAACGATTGAGACGCCGTTGGCCTGTTTCGGCTTGAAGAAGATGTCGAAGCTGGAATCGACCAGCACGCGGATTGAGAGCTTGTCGACGGTCGGCACCTCGATCGGCGCCGCGCTCGCGATCTCGACGCAGGAGAACGCGCCCGCGGCCGCCGCGCCGGCGATCGCCGCCGAGCCCTTCAGGAAATCACGTCGCGCCAAATCCCGTGTCATCATAATCCCCCTTGTTCTGAAAATTTTTCAATTCGAAGCATGCGGAACCTAGGTGCAATCGGTGCGCAGCTCAACCGGGCGCTTGCGTTGTGTGCAGATCACATTCGCGCGCGGTGCAATGCGCGCGCCATTGACTTGGGTGCGGTTATGCGCCCAAGTCAATGCATTCGCATCTTTCTCACCGATGCGTCAGCAATCTCCGGAAATGCAGGATTACGCCCATGATCGATCTCCATTACTGGTCCACGCCGAACGGTCACAAGATCACGATGTTCCTCGAAGAGACCGGATTGGAGTACAAGGTTTTCCCGGTGAACATCGGCAAGGGCGATCAGTTCAAGCCGGACTTCCTGCAGGTCGCGCCGAACAACCGCATTCCGGCCATCGTCGATCACGCCCCGAAGGGCGGCGGCAAGCCGATCTCTTTGTTCGAATCCGGCGCGATCCTGCTTTATCTCGCCGAGAAGACCGGCAAATTCCTGCCCGAGAATCTCTACGGCCGCTATGACGCGATCCAGTGGACGTTCTGGCAGATGGGCGGGCTCGGACCGATGGCCGGGCAGAACCATCACTTCCGCAACTACGCGGTCGAGAAGTTGCCTTACGCGATCGACCGTTACGTCAACGAGACCAACCGGCTCTACGGCGTGCTCAACAAGCGGCTTGCCGACCGCGAATTCATCGCCGGCGACTATTCGATCGCCGACATGGCGAGCTATCCCTGGGTCGTGCCGTACAAGAACCAGGGTCAGGAGATCGACGACTTTCCGCATCTGAAGCGCTGGCTGGAGACCATCGGCAAGCGCCCCGCGACCGAGCGCGCGTATGCCAAGGCCAAGGAGGTCAATCCGAATTTCGGCCAGCCCGCGATCCGCACCGAGGAAGAGCGCAAGCTGCTGTTCGGGCAGACCGCGGCGGTGGTGCGGTAGGGAGAAGGTCTCAGCCAATTCGTCATTCCGGGATGGTGCGTAAGCACCAGACCCGGAATCTCGAGATTCCGGGTTCGATGCTGCGCATCGCCCCGGAATGACGGTGTGGGCACGAGCGCGAGCTACGCCCCCACATATTTCGCCGGCCGCCGCTCCTTCCACGCCGCGAGCCCCTCGGCGAGGTCGCGGCTTGGCACCAGCGCGGCGAACTGCTCGCTCTCGACCAAGAGGCCTTCGGCAATCGGCATGTTGAGCCCGCGCGTCACCGCGGTGATGGTGCCGGCGACGGCGCCGGGCGAATGCCTGGTGATGCGGCCGGCGAGTTCGCGCGTCGCCGTCAGCAGTTGAGCGTGCGGCACGATCTGGTTGATCAACCCGATCTCGCGCGCATGCTCGGGCGGGAACGGATCGCCGGCCAGCAGCAGTTCGAGCCCGCGCTTGCGGCCCGCCAGCCGCGGCAGCCGCTGCGTGCCGCCAAAGGTCGGGGGCATGCCGAGCTTGATCTCGGGCTTTGCGAACAGCGCACGATCGCTGGCGATGGCGAGATGCACGGCCTCGGTGATCTCGCAGCCGCCGCCGAAGGCGAGCCCGTTGACCGCAGCGATGACCGGCTTCTTGAACGCCTCGAGCCGCGCGGTCATGGCTTGTCCCCGGCGGACGAAGTCGCGCACCGCGACAGCCGCGCCCTGTTTGACGCTGTCAGAGAACTCCTTGATGTCGGCCCCTGCCGAGAACGCCCGCTCGCCGGCGCCGGTCAGGATCATCGCGCGCACGCCGGCATCGCCCTCGATGCGGTCGAGCGCCGCCATCAGCTGATCGATCAGCGCGTAGTTCAGCGCGTTGAGCTGCTCGGGACGGTTGAGGGTGATCAGGGCGATCCCGTCCTTGATTTCGAGCAGGATGGGTTCGGGCATGTGCAGTCTCCGGCATTCGTGTGTGTCGGAGTGGAATGTAGGGCGAGCGGCAATTTGTGTATATTCACTGGTTGGTATACATACGACAGATGCCCAGACCCTCCGAGCCCACCCGCGCGCGCATTGTCCAGGCGGCGAGCGCGCTGTTCTACAATGAAGGCATCCGCCGCGTGAGCGTCGACGAGGTCGCCGCCAAAGCCGGCCTCACCAAGCGCACGCTGTATTATCACTTCAAGAGCAAGGACGACCTAGTCGCCGCCTATCTTGCTGCGCGCGACCAGCCCAACCTCGCGCTGTTCAGGACCTGGTTCGCGGAGGCCGACGGCGGCCTGCCGGCGAAGGTCGAGGCGATCTTCAAGAACCTCGCCCGCTCGGCGCGGCACCCGAAGTGGAAGGGCTGCGGCTTCCTGCGCACTTCTGCGGAGCTCGCCAACATGCCCGGGCATCCCGCGATCCGGATCGGCGCCGCGCACAAGAAGAAGTTCGAGGACTGGCTGCGCGCCACCTTCGCGGAGCGGGGCATCGCCGATCCGCTGAAACTTGCGCGGCAGATCCTGCTGCTGCTGGATGGCTCATTCGCCGTCGTGCTGCTGCATCGCGACGCCAGCTACATGGAAACCGCCGGTGAGGCCGCGCGCACGCTGATGGAGACGGCGCTGGCAAAGCCGGGGCGAAAACGGGGGTAGGGCGCGAGTTGCATTCGGGCAACATCGTTCGGAAAGATGGGGCGTTAACCTTCTTTCGCCATTGCGCGACCACGCCTTGAGCAGACAATCCGCATCGTCACATGCTTGCAATCTGGCTCCCGAGGAGCCCGTGGAGGCTGGGATAATGAATTCGCGGCGGGTGCGGGTGGCAGCGTTGAGCGGGACGGTCGTTCTGTCGGGCTGTCTTGTCTCGTGGTATGCGGCGTTCGGTTCGGCTGGCATCGAGAAGATCGGTGCGTCAGTCACCGATGCGTCAGTCACCGGTGCATCAGTCACCGGTGCATCAGTTGATGATTCCCGTGCACCTGAAGTCGTCGCCGATGCCGTATCGGCGACATCACCGGCAACTGCCACGTCGAACGCTGCCGTCGACGGCCCTCATGCACCGACCATGACCGAACAGGAAGCGGCGGCGACCGCCCATGCTGCGCCGACCGTGCACGAGACGGAACCTGTCGTCGAGGCCGCGTTGACCGATCCGGCGCTGCCGCCGGACATTCGACCGCTGCAGGCGCCGGCAGCGAACACGCCGGATCTGGAGCCGCGCGTGGTCAAGCCGGCGGTGGACTCCGTCGAAATCCTCGACGAGTGCTGGGACGTCAACGCCTGCGTCGATCGCTATCTGTGGGCGCTCTATCAAAGGACGCCCAAGGAAGACACCATCAAGGTGCCTGAGCAGAGGCAGGTGACGGTCAAGAGAAAGAAGAAAATGGTGACGGTCACCAGAACCTTCACCAGGCTCGTCGATGAGGATTTCGCGTGGAAGGACACCAAGGCGGCCGAAAGAGCCGGCATGCCGATGATGGACTACGTCATGGGTGGCGTCGATCGGAGCTTCAAGCTGAAGCTCTTTCGTGCGCTTCTCGCGGCGGAACAGGCCGGCCTGTCGCCCGGCATCACCAGTGCCTTCCGCGATGACTACCGCCAGTCGATTGCAAGCGGGCTGAAGGCGGCCAGCAACAAGTCGTATCACGGCGGCAGCTTCCGTGGCGGCTACGGCCATGGGCTCGCGGCCGACATCGTCAGCGTCGACGGCGCGACACGCGACGACCGTTGGAGATCGTCGGAAAGGCTCTGGAAATGGATCGACGCGCACGGCAAGGAGTTTGGCGTCGCGCGCCCCTATCTCGGTTTTGACCCGCCCCATCTGGCGCCGATCGATGGCAAGGAATATGCAGCTCACCGCGGTGGCGACAAAACGCGACAGGCGGCGCTGGACGCGAAGACGCGCAGCCGCCACGCGGCGCGCGATAGTCACGCCGCGGCGAAACGCGCAAAGACCGCGAAGTCATCGAAGGTGCGAACGATCTGAGCGGGCTCGCGATGGTTCGTATGGCGGGTTAGCCCACCGGGGCGGCGTAAAGCGCGGTCCGATGACGGCTCCGGCGTAACCCGCCGGCGTGGTACCGAAGCGCTCGCAATGACGCTTAAAGCGCGCCGCGCTCCTGCAGCAGCGCCAGCACGGCGTTGAGGTCGGGCAGCACGGCCGCGCATTTCGCGCGGGTCTCTTCTGTCGGCGGCGCCATATCGGGGACCATCAACGTGATCGCGCCTGCGGCATGCGCGGCGGCGACGCCGTGGTTGGAATCCTCCACCGCGATGCAGGCTGCCGGCGTCACACCAAGCCGCGCGGCGGCCTTGAGATAGAGCGCCGGGTCCGGCTTGCCATGCGTTACATCGTCGAGAGTCAGCAGCGTGTTGAAGCGGTCGCGGATCCCGGCGAGGGTGAGATGGCGCTCGGCCGTACGGCGCGATGACGAGGTCACGATCGCGGTCAGGCAGTCGGCGGCGGCAAGGCCGTCGAGCAGCTCGATCGTACCGGGCTTGAGCGGCAGGCCGGCGTTGAACATGCGATCGCGGGTAACGATGAAGGCGCGATTGACCTCGGCAAGTGGAAACGTTGTGCCGTAGTGATCGCGCAGCATCGCCTCGCAAACCGGGCCGGGAAGGCCGACCATCGAATGGCACAGCGCGACGACATCGTCGGTGTAGCCGCACGCATTGAGGGCCGCGACCAGGCTTTCGAAGTAGACCTTCTCGGTGTCGAGCAGCGTGCCGTCCATGTCGAGCAGGACAGCGTCGACGGTCCACGGTGCGTTCACTTGTATGTTCACTTGCCGCTCACCGCTGCTTGCTCTTCCGCCAGTTTCCGCAAGCATGCCGGGCAAAGGCAGTCGGCGCTATCGGCTGGCATCGGCAGGCGAAAGCTCTCGTCGGAGCACCAGCACGAACCCGTGAGCGAGCAGGAGAACTCACTGCCGCAGGCCGTGCAGGCGAGCCGGCGCGGTGATGCTTGTTCGGAACGTTCGGTTGACGAGAGGTCCATTTCTAACCGCGATTTAATGCACGAATTAATCTCGGGTTCATCCCGGACCGCGCTATGATGCCGTGTAACAGATATAGCCGGGATAGGCCGTTAAGGGAATTCTGATGGCCCGTGATTCGCAAGCCGCGCTGATTGCGCTCAACCGGTTTGGATTTGGCGCCCGCGGCGGGGCGTCCGGCGACTTCATCAACGCAGCCTCCGATCCTCGCGGTTTCGTGCTGGCGGAACTGGCGCGTCCGAACGGCGCGCTGCTCGAAGTACCGGGCCTGCTCTCGACGCCGGAGCTCGGCAAGCAGGTGTTCGACTATCAGTTCGAGATCCAGCAGGCGCGCAATGCCGCAAAGGCCGCGCAGCAAGGCGCGAGCGAGATGCCGCCGCAGGGGCCGGACGCGAAGCCGCAGCCGCGGCGCAATCTGTCGCTGTCCACGGCCGCCAAGGAGATCGCCGGCAAGGATCCGGCGATGCAGCCACAGGCGGCTGATGCCGCCAATGCGGCGATGACGCCGTCGGCGACGATGCAGCCACAAGCCGGCCCGCCGAAGCCGCCGGCGCAGCCGCTCAACATCATCCAGAAGACGTTCCGCGCCGAGGCGCTGGCGCGGCTGCAACGCGGCGTGGTCGCCGATTGCGGCTTCGTCGAGCGGCTCGTGGTGTTCTGGTCCAACCACTTCTGCATCTCCGCCAACAAGGGCGCGCTCGCGCGGATGTGGGCCGGCTCGTTCGAGCGCGAGGCGATCCGCCCGCACGTGCTCGGCCGTTTCTCAGACATGCTGAAAGCCGTCGAGCAGCATCCGGCGATGCTGTTCTTCCTCGACAACCAGCAATCGCTGGGGCCGGAGTCGCGCGCCGGCATCAACCGCAATCGCGGCCTGAACGAGAACCTCGCGCGCGAGATCATGGAGCTGCATACGCTCGGCGTCGGCGGCGGCTACACCCAGAACGACGTGACGGCGCTGGCGCGCGTCATCACCGGCTGGACCTTCGCCGGCCGCCGTGGCCAGCTCGGCACGCCCGGCAGCTTCGTGTTCAACGCCAATGCGCATCAGCCGGGGCCGCAGCAGGTGCTGGGCAAGACCTATGCGCAGGCCGGCATCGCGCAGGGCGAGGCGGTGCTCTCCGACATCGCACGGCATCCCTCGACCGCGAAGTTCATCGCGACCAAATTCGCCCGTCACTTCGTTGCCGACGATCCGCCGCCGGCGCTGGTGGCGAAGCTGCAGGACAGCTTCACCAGGACGGACGGCGATCTCAGGGCGCTCACCGCCGCGCTCGTTCAGTCGAATGAGGCGTGGCAGGCGCCGCTGACGAAAATGCGCTCGCCTTACGAATTCCTGCTCGCATCGGGCCGGCTGCTGGCGCGCAACCCGGAGGATCCGGGCCGCTATCTCAACGGCCTCAATTTGCTCGGCCAGCCGCTGTGGTCGCCGGCCGGGCCGAACGGTTTCCCGGATACCGCGGCGGCCTGGGCGGCGCCTGAAGGCATCAAGCTCAGGCTCGATATTTCTGCGCAGCTCGCCTCCCAGCTCGCCGACAAGTTCGACCCGCGTGACCTGCTCGAACTGGTTGCCGCGGATGCCGCCGCGCCGGAGACGCGGCGCACCATCGAGCGCGCGGAATCGCGGCAGCAAGCGCTGGCGCTGCTGCTGATGTCGCCGGAATTCCAGAGGAGATGACGATGGATTGCTCCGAGAGCCTGACGATGCAGGCGACGTCGCGGCGCGCGCTGCTGCTCGGCGGCGCCTCCTTTGCGGCCTGGGCCTACTTGCCGAAATTCGCGCGCGCCGCCGATGGCCGCGATCCGCGCTTCGTCACCATCATCCTGCGCGGTGCGCTCGATGGCCTTGCCACTGTCGCGCCGATCGGTGACCCCGATTATGCTGGCCTGCACGGCGCGATCGCGCTCCGCTCCGATGGTCCGAACGCGGCCGTGATGCTCGATCAGTTCTTCGGCCTGCATCCGGCGATGCCGGAATTCGCGCGGATGTACCGCGCCAAGCAGGCCGCGGTGGTGCATGCGGTGGCGACCTCCTATCGCGACCGCTCGCATTTCGATGGCCAGGATGTGCTGGAGAGCGGCTTCCCCGGCCCCGGCCGCGTACAGTCCGGCTGGCTCAACCGTGCGCTCGAAGCATTGCCGAAGGGCGAGCGGGTGACGAGCGCGCTCGCGGTCGGCCCGACCACGCCGCTGGTGTTGCGTGGCGCAGCGCCAACCGTCGGCTGGGCGCCGACCGCGCTGCCGCAGGCCGCCGACGACACCGCGATGCGGCTGCTCGATCTCTATCAGCATCGCGATCCGACGCTGGCGAGTGCGCTGACGCAAGGCTTGCAGCTCGAGAAGCAGGCGCAGGGCGATGAGATGAAGCCGAAGCCCGGTGGCGGTGGCGTGGCGGCGATGCGCCTCGTGGCGCGCGGCGCCGCCAAGTTGATGGCGGCCGATGACGGCCCGCGGATCGGCGCACTCGCCTTCGACGGCTGGGATACGCATGCCAATGAAGGCGGTCCGGTCGGCCGCCTCGCGCAGTTGCTCGGCGGTCTCGACGGCGCGCTGGCCGAATTCCAGAGCGGCCTCGGCGCGCGCTGGCGCGACACCGTGATCGTGGTCGCCACCGAATTCGGCCGCACCGCGCGGATCAACGGCACCGAGGGCACCGACCACGGCACCGGCACCATCGCGCTGCTCGCCGGCGGTGCTGTCAATGGCGGCCGGATGATTACCGACTGGCCGGGCCTCAAGCCGGCCAATCTCTACCAGGCCCGCGACCTCGCCCCGACCACTGACCTCCGCGCAGTGATCAAGGGCGTGCTGCACGATCAGTTCGGCCTCGGCGAGCGTGTGCTGGCGGATACGGTGTTTCCAGACAGCGCGCCGGCGAAGCCGATGAAGGGGCTGGTGGTGTAAGCGCCAACCCCAATCACTGCGTCGTCCCGGCCAAGCGAAGCGCGAGCCGGGACCCATAACCACCGTTGGTGTTGTTGGGGCACGCTGTGGCTCCAGCCCGGCATAACCACAGGCATTTGTGGTTATGGGTCCCTGCTTTCGCAGGGACGACGGCAAGAGTTACTTCGTAATCCGATCGATCTCCGCCATCTCCTCCGCGGACAGCTTCCAGCTGATCGCCTTGACGTTCTGCTCGATCTGCTCGGGGCGCGTCGCGCCGGCGATGACGCTTGCGACTTGCGGGCGGGCGGCGAGCCAGGAGAAGGCGAGCTCGAGCATGGTGTGGCCGCGCTCGCTCGCGAAGGCCTGCAGCTTCTCGACGATGTCCTCGTTACGCGGCGTGACGTAGCGATCCTTCAGTGCCGGCGCCTTGGCGAAGCGGGTGTCGGCGGGCGCGGCCGCGCCGCGCTGGTACTTGCCGGTCAAGAGACCGCTGGCGAGCGGGAAGAACGGCAGCAGGCCGAGATTGTATTGCTGCGCCGCCGGCAGCAGGTCCTTCTCGATGCCGCGCACCACGAGGCTGTATTCGTCCTGGCACGACACGAAGCGATTCACGTTCAGCTCGCGCGCGACGTATTCGGCTTCCGCGATCCGCCATGCCGGGAAGTTGGAGTTGCCGATGTAGCGCACCTTGCCCTGGCGCACGAGATCGTCGAGCGCGCGCAGCGTCTCGTCGATCGGCGTCAAGGGATCGTAATCGTGCTGCTGGTAGAGATCGATGTAGTCGGTCTTCAGGCGGGTGAGGCTCGCCTCTACCGCGGACATGATGTAGCGCCGCGAGGCGCCTTGCTTGGTGCCGTCGGTTGCCATCGGCTTGGAGAATTTGGTGGCGAGCACAATGTCCTTGCGGCGATCGCCGAGCACGGTGCCGAGCACGGTCTCCGAGCCGCCCATGCCCGCATAGATGTCGGCGGTGTCGAACAGGGTGATGCCGAGATCGATCGCCTTGTGGATCACCTTGCGCGAGGTTTCGAGGTCAGTGCGCTGGCCGAAATTGTTGCAGCCGATGCCGACCGCGGACACGCGCAGGCCGGAGCCGCCGAGATTACGAATTTCCATGAGACAATCCTGTGGGATAGGCGAGGGAGTGCGCGGATTGTGACGCGCACGGCGCAGGCCGGCAAGGTGCCGCCCTACCGCCGGTCACGCATGGCAATGTCGCAAAAAAAAATGCAGTGCCACAAAACATGCGGCGTCGCAAAGCACGCGGTGCCACAAAAAAAGCGGTCCCGGTCAGACGCGGCGACTGACGGGGACCGCTCGGGGCGAAGATCTGAGACGGGGGGCCTGATCTTACGCGAGCGGAAGCGTAGCCGGGCTTTGTAACGTGCCGGTGACACCTCTGTGCAATCCACAGGGTGCGAATGCGCGCTCAGAGAATCTTGCGATAGATGACGAAGCCGGGCTTGTCCGCGACCTTGTCATAAAGCTGCATTGCGGTGTGGTTGGTCTCATGTGTCTGCCAGTAGACGCGCGGCGATCCCGCGAGCCTGGCCTGCGTGTAGACGCCGTTGATCAAGGCGCGACCGACGCCCTTGCCGCGCGCCGCCTTGCTGGTGAAGAGATCTTGCAAATAGCAGGTCGGCGCGATCGCGGTGGTCGAGCGGTGAAACAGATAATGCGTCAGTCCGAGCAGTGTGCCACCGGCGTCGGCGACCAGCGCATACATCGGTTCATAGGCGTCGAAGAAGCGCTCCCACGTCATCGCGGTGATCTCGGGCGCGAGCGCGGTCGGTCCGGACCGTTCGTAGAAGGCGTTGTAGCCGTCCCACAGCGGAAGCCACTGGGCGTAATCGTCGCGCGTGACGAAGCGGATGGTGACGTCGTTGGACATGAGTGATCCCTGGATGATCCCGCGTGATGCGATGTCTGCGCATCGCTCGCAAGATTCTAGAGCATGATCCGGAAAAGTGTGAAGCGGTTTTCCGAAGAGATCATACTCAAAAGTGGCGTCGCGACCTCGTGGGATCAATTGCGGCGCGGTCGCGGCTCACTCGGCGGCGCGCATCAGCCGCGCCAGATGGCGTTCGCGCCCGGCGCGCTGCGCCCGGTATTCGTCGGCGCGGGCGGGATCGTCGGTGTGCCGCACGAGGTCGGTGACCGGCGTATAGCTCAGCATGCGGCCGCCGTCGGGCAGCGCCGTGCAACTGAAACGCAGCACCTGGCCGTCGGCGAGATTGAGGTTGATCGGCGTGGAATCGCCTGCGCGCATCATCTCGATGCGCTTGGTGACGAACGCGCTCATCTCGTCTTCCGGCAGCTCGTAGGCGCCGGTGTCGCGGCCGTGATACATCAGCGCGACGAAGGGCGGATTGCTGTCGGCCTGTGCGTCGGACAGCGCGAAATAGTCGCGGAAGGCACGGTTGATGAATTCGGCGCGGGTGTCGGCGTCGAGCAGCACGATGCCGATATCGACCTGGTCGAGCGCGGCGGCAAGCCGCTCCGAGGTGGCGTGATGCTGCTGGTCCGCGGCAAAGGCATCGATCCATTTCTGCCGCAGCATTCCGGTAATCAAGGCCGTGCCGGCCGCGGTCGCGGCCAACAGCAGCATCCGCGCGAGGTCGGCTGTGTCATAGCCGGGCAGCGCGCGGTGATCGAGAAAGAACAGCGCCGAGGCGGCCACCGCGATCGCGGCGGAGATCAGCCCGGAGGTAATGCCGCTGATCGAGCTCGCCAGCGCCACGATGCAGACGAACAGCGGCGCCGGATTGGGGACGGTGACCACCAGGCGATCGATCAGGAAGGCGGCAAGCGCGATGATCGCCGTCAGCGCAGGACCTGAAATTGCACGCCAGTCGAACCGCATGCGCGTTCTCGCTATGTGTCGAACAAACGATAAAGCAGCAGTTTGACGACAGAGCCGCAACGGCGCCGGGATTTCCGCCCCGACCGTTAAGCGGCGCTTGCCCGGTCCGAACCAGCTTTCGCTGCTTTCAAATCAAATGATATGGAGATCGGCATGGAACCCGCTTCCGCGCCCGCGGGTTACCGCGTGCTTTGCTTGCAAGAGGACATCGATGCCCGCCATTTCGCCGTCGCTACTGCCGATCCTGATGCTGTTTGCCTCGAACGTCTTCATGACCTTCGCCTGGTACGGCCACCTCAAGTTCAAGGATCATTCGCTCCCCATCGTCATCATGGTGAGCTGGGGCATCGCGTTCTTCGAATACTGGCTGGCGGTGCCGGCCAATCGCTGGGGCAGCGAGGTCTACAGCGCGGCGCAGCTCAAGACGATGCAGGAGGTGATCACGCTGGTCGTGTTCGCAGCCTTCTCGGTGTTGTATCTGAAGGAGCCGCTGGGCTGGAATCACGCGCTCGGTTTCGCCTTCATCGCCGCCGGCGCGTTCTTCATCTTCCATAAGTGGAGCTAGCGCCGAAACGCCCTAATGGCGCGGCGCCTGCTTGGCGGCAGGCGCGGTGACGTGCGGAGGATGCGCGCGGTCCTCGCCCTGCGTACCGGTCACGATCAGGAGCGATGCCGCCAGCAGGATCGCCGCCGACAGCGTCACGGTCACCAGTCCGACGGGGGTCTTCATCATGTCGCGCCGCTGTCTCTCCCGCGCCTTGCCGCGGATAAGGTGCCAAAACGAACTTGCTGGATTACGCCGGGATCGATGTCGCCATGCTGATGTTGCTCGACAGCACCGTCACGGCCACGACCAGGCACAGCGTCAGCGCGCCAAGCGCGAGCGACGCGGCGATCGCGTTGGTCAGCCGGGATGATGCCACCGGGGCAGGGCGGCCATGGAAGCCTGCCGTGCCGGACCACCGTTTCATGGTCTAAATCCCTCAGGCCGCGAGCGAATCACTCGCGACATCCGAGCGAATCTGCCCACCGTCACCGGCAACATTGCGGCGGCGAGGCCCCCTGAAAACGGCGAAAATGCGGCCCACGCAGAGGTTTTGCCCGTTATTTGGGCAGTTTCCCCGCTATTCCCTCAATTCAGACCCGTCGTTCAAACGCCTGCCACGAGGCGGGCCTGAGGCTCGGCTTCGGGACCCGGCTGCCAATCCATCGAGACAAATCCGGGGGTCTGCTCGACCCGTTTCAGCCAGGCCCGGATCGACGGAAAGGTCGTCAGGTCGAAGTCGCAGCGGTCGGCGACGTGGGTGTAGCCATAGAGGGCGATGTCGGCGACGGTGAACTGCTCGGCTGCGAAAAACGTGTGGTTCTTGAGGTGATTTTCCATCACCTGCAGCGCCGCATAACCGCGCTCCATCC
>NZ_JASGSR010000132.1:0-21019 GCF_040446015.1 Bradyrhizobium sp. INPA03-11B | reverse complement strand
CATGAAACTGCATTGCAACCTCCCAGCTCCAATAATCATCTTGTCAATCAGGCACTCCAAATTCAGACAGGGAGTCCGGCGGCTTCCAGCCGCTGCACGTAAAGTGAAGCTTGCTCCGCCTTGAAAGGGCAACGCGGCGCGTAATGAGACACAGTGAATTGCGGCAGAACCGACCGGTGATGCGTTGCCAACAGCGCGGCGTCCTCATGCCGGCCGACGGCCACGAGGCTTGCCGCTGCGATCCGGATCGCGTTTCCGTATCGGGGATTGAGGCTGAGTGCCTTTCGCGACCAGCGAATGGCCTCTTCATAGGTGCCGTTCAAATAATGATTTTGGCCGAGCCGTGAAAAACTGGTGAAGGCTTGTTGATCCAGCGGGGACAGCCGAATGGCTCGTTCGGCTCGTTCGATTCCCGACGCTGGCTTGCCGATGAAGCCGTATGTTGCGCTGCTGAACATCCATGCCCAGGGATTGTTTGGCGAGGCGGCAAGCGCACGGTCAAAGCAGTCCAGGGCTGTGTCAAAGTCAAAATGGAATGCGCTCCGCGCGTGCCCCTGCAGTGAAAGGGCAAGCGCGTCGGATGGATCTCGTTCGATGGCGCAATTCGAGAGCCGGATGATCTCGGCGATCTCGGCGTTGGGATCGGTCGACCGGCCCTCGGCGATGTTCAGCATGTGCCAGCGCGCTGAAAACGCATATGGCGCCGCATAGCCGTCGTCCTCTTCGCGCGCCCGCTCCAGCAGCGTCCGCGCCATCGAAAAGCTGGCGAAGTCCAGCTTGTAGAGCAGATCAAGCGCGCGCAGAAAATAATCGTACGAGTTCAAATTGTGCGGGCGCTTCCGCAGCGCGCGCTTCACCTCGGCCTGGCGCACGTGCGTCGAAATGCGGCCGACGATCATGAGGGCGATTTCGTCCTGCACGCCGAAGATATGCTCGATATCGGTTTCGTATTTCTCGGCCCATATGACCGATGCCGTCGACAAGTCACCGAGCTCGACAGAGAGCCGGATTCGATCGCCGGCGCGGCGAATGCTGCCACTGAGCAGATACCGCACGCCAAGTCGTTCGCCGGCCACCGTTCCGTAGTCGACGGCGCGGCGATCGATCATCATGGTCGACCCGCGGGCAACGACCAGAAGGTGTTTGATATTGCTGAGCGTCGCGATGATATCGTCGACGAATCCCTCGGCGAAATAGTTGTCGGCGGGGTCGTCTGAAAGACTGACGAGCGGCAGGACGGCAATCGAGGGCAATTTTGCCCGCCTGGAAGGCGAGCGCGCGAACCCGACTGCCGCGCCGCGGTCCACCCCCGGCAATCGCAGCGAGAACGCGGGGACAGCTCGGGTCAGGTTCTTCAGCCGAAGGTCGCCGAGACTGTCGAATTTCAGGTCTCCGGCGCCATCAAGATTGTCGAGCACGGCCGACGACACCACGATCCCGTCTGCCGGTGCCGTCGTCTGAAGACGCGCGGCGATATTGACCGCGCTTCCGTAGACGTCGTCGAGATCGAAGATGACGGGCTCCCAATGGATGCCAATTCGAAATGCGATGCGGCGCTCGGGAGAGTGATGGCTCTCCCGAGAGAGGATTTCCTGCTGCAACTCGGTCGCGCATTCGACCGCATCCAGCGGGCTCTCGAAGACCGCGAGAAACCCGTCGCCCGTGTTCTTCACGATTTCACCGCGATGCGAGACGATGGTCGGATCGGTGACTTCGACGCGGAGAGTGCGATAGCGTTGATGGGTTTCGAGCTCGGCCGCTTCCATCAGTCGGGTGTAACCAACCACGTCAGCCGCAAGGACCGCGCGACAGGCCCGCTCAAAGGGAGGCAGCACTTGAGGGGACAACACAGGGTCAGTGTGGACTGCCATGCCCGCTTATACCGTCGCGCTATAACCTTCCATGTACGTTAGCATGCGGAAACGACCCTGTCGCCACCGGGGCGGGACTGGTCGGTGAGCGCCGCCGACCGCCACAAAAACGGGCAAGCAAAAAGGCTGTTTATCCGGGAATTCGCTACAGATGATGGCTATCAGCCCACGCCCATATCCGCGCCTTGGCCATCCTCTTCCTCCGCAGATGGCCAAGCGCTCAGTGCCAAGATGGTACGGGGGTGAGAACTACTGGTCGGCGTTATGCAGATTGGGCCAACTCCCGCAAATGCCGTTCGATCGGGGCGTCGACGTCGTCCGGGTGATCCACCTGGGGCGGGTGCCCGGCGGCCGCAATGATCGTCAGCCGGGATCGCTGCGAGCGCCGTCATCGGCTGCACGCGCTCACGGGTGGGAGGATGCGCCCGACGGTGACACCGGACAGCACCCGTCGCTTGCCCGTGGTCGTCGAGCGTATTCTGCCACGGTGAAATTTTGCAGGTGATTTGCCCGACGTGTCAACTTATAGGGCCAAAGCTCTTGATTGCGGCGGCTGCCCGCTCCTTTGCATGGGGTTGTTTTCGATATTTTTGCTGAGAGCCGGCGGACGAGGTCACCCGGATCGAGCGGCTTCCTGCAAATGCCGCTCGATCGTGGCGTCGACCTCGTTCGGATGATCCACCTGGGGCAGGTGGCCGGCGCCGGGAATGATCGCCAGCCGGCAGTTGAGCATCGTTGCGAGCTCCCTCATTGGCTGCACCAGTAGCTGGTCGTTTGCGCCGCCAATCATCGTCAGCGGCACTTGCAGCGTCTTCACGCCATCGAGATAGTCGAGCGACTGGATCGCGCGGGCGCAGCCGACGAAGCCTTCCGGATCGGTCTCGTTGATGCAGTCGAGCAGCGCAGTCGCGATCGCCGGATGCGCATCGAGAAAGGCGCCTCCAAACCAGCGCTCCGCGGTCGGCGCCGCCAGCGGCGCGATACCCCGCTCACGCACCAGCGCGATGCGATCGTCCCAAGCGGCGGCGAAGGGTGGCGGCGCATCGGCCCGTGCTGCGATCACGCAGAGGCTGAGCAGGCGGTCCGGATGGCGCACGCCGAGGCCGAACGCCGTCATGCCGCCCTGCGAGACGCCGATCACATGCGCCCGCGCGATGCCGAAGTGATCGAGCACGGCGATCGCATCCGCCACCAGATCGTCCATGGCATAGGGGCCGCGCGGCGCCTCCGATTGTCCGTGACCCCGGCTGTCAAGTGCGAGCACGCGACGGCCGCGGGCGGAAAGCGCGAGGGCCTGACGGTGCCAGATCGCGCTGCTGGTCAGGATCGAATGGCAGAGCAGCACCGGCACGCCGTGCTCCGCTCCGCCGACACGGACGCTGAGCCGCCCGGCTTTGCCGGGCACATCGTGCCGGACAAAGCCCTGCCATGCGGCGGTTGCGATTGGGGCCGCCTCAGTCGACAAGGCCCATCTCCGCGAACACGTCCTTGGCGATACGGAAGCTGTCGAGGCCCGCGGGCATGCCGCAATAGACCGCGATCTGCAGGAACACCTCGCGCAGCTCGGCCTTGCTCAGCCCGTTGTTGAGCGCGCCGCGGATATGCACCTTGAGCTCGTGCGGGCGGTTGAGCGCCGCGATCATGCCGAGGTTGAGCAGGCTGCGGCTGCGCTTGTCGAGGTCGGGGCGATTCCAGATCTCGTCCCAGCAATATTCCGTGGCGAGCTTCTGGATCGGCCAGTTGAAGTCGTCGGCCGCCTTCAGCGATCGTTCGACATAAGCGTCGCCGAGCACGGTACGGCGGGTTTGCAGGCCGCGCTCGAACTTCTCGCCGCGGGGATTTGCGTCGGTCATTGTCGTCTCCGGTTGAATTGTGATCAGGCCAGCGCCGGCTCGGCGAGCGGCGTGGTCCAGGCGTCGTAGCCGTAGACCCAGTCCGGATCGGTCGGATTCTTCAGCCAGGTGTTGGTGCGCGAGCTCGCCTGCACGCGTGAGGTTCGGGGCTTGCGGGTCGCCTCGAAGCGGCGGAAGGCCTCAGCGACGCCGTCGCGATCGATATCCTTCAGGCAGCGCGACAGCACCGCCGCGTCCTCGATCGCCATTGCCGCGCCCTGCGCCATGTAGGGCGTCATCGGATGGCAGGCGTCGCCGAGCAGCGTGATGTTGCCCTCGCTCCAGCGCGGCAGCGGATCGCGGTCGACCAGCGCCCATTTGTGCACCGACGGGCAGGCCTCAAGCACCTTGCGGACCTGCGGATGGAAGCCTTCGAACGCCTTGCGCAATTCGTTGACGTCGCCGGTCGCCGACCAGGATTCCACGGTGAATCCGGGCTCCGGCTGGCTGGTCACGAAATAGACTTCGCCGCGGTCGGGCTTGACGTAATAGATGACGATGTGGCGATCCGGCCCCCACCATTTGGTGCAGTCGTCGATCGGATAGCCGTTGAGCAGCGATGCCGGGAACACGGTGCGGTAGGCAATGCGGCCGGTGAAGTTCGGCTCGTCGCGGCCGAACAGCCGCTCCTTGACGAAGGAATGCACGCCGTCGGCGGCGACCACGGCGTCGACCGTCGTGCTGTGGCCGTTGGCGAAGGTCAACGCCACCGTGTGGTCCGCACGCTGTTCGATCGCGGTCAGCCTGTGATCGAGACGAATGAGGTTACCGGGCACGGCGCTGGCAAGCGCCGCATGCAAATCGCCGCGATGCCCAAGCAGATAGGGCGCGCCATAGCGCTCTTCGGCGGAGGGGCCGAACACCATGTCGAAGCGCACCTCGCCGGTGTCATATTCCTTGTTGTTCCAGGACCGCGGATAGAACGCCTCGCGGTGCAATACCGGCTCGAGATCCCATGCCCGCATCACCTTCATGGCGTTGCAGCCGATCTGGATGCCGGCGCCGAGCCGGGTGAAGCGCTGGGCCTGTTCGTACACCGTCACATCGATGCCTGCGCGGCTCAGTGCCGCGGCGGAGGCCAGTCCGCCCATGCCGGCGCCGATCACCGCCACCGAAAGTCTGCTCATTGTCGTTCCTCGCAGCTAGCGCCGGTTGACGACCGGCTTCTGCGCCTTTGTCGATCAAAGCGGGAAGCACCCGCAAACGAGTAATGCTGACGGAGCGTGAGGTGGGCTCACGCGGCTATCGCCGGCCTGTGAGCTGAGGTCACGCTGCCTGAGCTTAACTCGTTTGCGCTTCGCGCCATCGCCCGCCAACGTCGCGCCGCTGCTGCAGCGGTGGCGTCTGCCGACCCTGCCTCCTGCGCAGCCAACATAATACTCCCGAGGATCGACGCCCATGTCCACCATCACCAATGACGGCGCCGCCCGTCTCGACGCTGTCGCGGCGCCCTGGCATGCGCGTCTCTATGTCCAGGTGCTGTTCGGCATCGCGCTGGGGGTGCTGGTCGGCTATCTCTGGCCGGACATCGGCGCGGCCCTGAAGCCGCTTGGCGACGCCCTGATCAAGATGATCAAGATGGCGATCGCGCCGATCGTCTTCCTCACCGTGGTGCACGGCATCGCGAGCCTCGGCGACATGCGCAAGGCCGGACGGATCGGCGTGAAAACCTTGATCTACTTCGAGATCGCAACGACCGCGGCGCTGATCATCGGTCTTGTTGTCATCAACCTGGCGCGTCCCGGCGACGGCATGCACGTCTCGGCGGCTTCGCTCGATTCCCGCCTCGTGGCGTCCTACGTCACCCAGTCGCACGACCAGTCCGTCGTCGGCTTCCTGATGAACGTCATCCCTTCGACGATCGGCGGCGCGTTCACCAGCGGCGACACGCTCCAGGTGCTGTTCTTCGCGGTGCTGTTCGGCATTGCCCTGCAACGCTATGGCGAGAACGGCAAGCCGGTGCTGGTAGCGATCGAGAAGCTGTCGAAGATCCTCTTCATTCTGATCGGCATGATCATGCGGATCGCGCCGATCGGTGCGTTCGGCGCAATGGCCTTCACCATCGGCAAATACGGCGTCGGCTCGATCGTCGCATTGTCGCATTTCATGCTGGTGTTCTATCTCACCTGCCTGCTGTTCGTGATCGTCGGGCTCGGCATCGTGTCGCGCCTGGCGGGCTTCAGCATCTTCAAGCTGATCCGCTATCTCCGCGAAGAGCTGCTGCTGGTGCTCGGGCTATCAGGCTCGGAATCGGTGATGCCACGTTTCATCGACAAGATGAAGGCCGCCGGCTGCGCGGAATCCGCCGTCGGCCTCGTGATTCCGACCGGCTACACCTTCAATCTCGACGGCACCTGCATTTATCTGACCATGGCCAGCGTGTTCCTCGCCCAGGCCACCGACACGCCGATGTCGCTGGTCCAGCAGATCGGTCTCGTCGTGGTCTGCCTGCTGACGTCGAAGGGCGCGGCCGCCGTGCCGGGCAGCGGCTTCATCGTGCTTGCCGCGACGCTGGGCTCGATCGGCCATGTGCCCGTGGCGAGCATCGCGCTGCTGCTCGGCGTCGACCGCTTCATGTCGGAGGCGCGTGCGCTGACCAACTTCATCGGCACGGCGGTCGCGACCGTGGTGGTGGCGCGCTGGGAAGGCGACCTCGATCGCACCCAGTTCGCCCGCGCCCTCGACAATCCGGACGCTGCCACGCTATCCTCCTGAGCCTTCCGGAGACGCGACAGGATCATGAGAAAGTTGCCACCGCTCAATGCGGTGCGAACATTCGAAGCGGCCGCGCGGCATGTGAGCTTCACCAAGGCCGCTGAAGAGCTGCTGGTGACCCACGGCGCCGTCAGCCGCCAGGTCGCGCTTCTCGAGGACTGGTTCGGCGTCAAGTTGTTTCGCCGCGCCCCCTCGCAACTGACGCTGACTGCAGCCGGGCAGATCTATTATCGCGAGGTCACGGCGATCCTCGATCGCCTTGCGCTCGCCTCGATGGACATGAAACAGTATGGCTCGCCGTCGGTGCTGCGCGTCAGCGCGCCGCCGACGTTTGCGATGCGCTGGCTGATCCGCCGCATCGCCTCGTTCCAGCGCATGCG
Organism: Bradyrhizobium sp. INPA03-11B; assembly: GCF_040446015.1. NCBI lineage: Bacteria > Pseudomonadati > Pseudomonadota > Alphaproteobacteria > Hyphomicrobiales > Nitrobacteraceae > Bradyrhizobium > Bradyrhizobium sp. INPA03-11B. Next base: position 14,161 of record NZ_JASGSR010000132.1, on the reverse strand, counting down.
CGCCGATGTCGAGCTGCGGCTGTTGACGTCGATCGGACCGCTCAATGTCAACGATCGCTCGTTCGATGTTGCGATCCGCGGCAATGTCGGTGAACCCGTGGGCTGGATGTCGCAGCACTTCATGACCGAGCTGATCGCGCCGGTCTGCCACGTCGACCTGTTGACGCGCGGCCGGCTCGCCACCCCCGACGACCTGCGGCATCACACCCTGATCACCTATTTGACCGAACCCTATGACTGGCCGCGCTGGCTGGTCCAGGCCGGCGGCGAGATGAGTGCGGATCAGGAGACGTTGCGGTTCGAGCAGATGTTCTTCGCGCTGCAGGCGACGCTCGAGCGGATCGGCATCGGGTTGTTTCCGCTGTTTCTGGTGATCGACGAATTGATGGCGGGCCAGCTCTGCCTGCCGTTCGGCGATCTCGGCCTGCGCAAGCGCGAATATCGCTCGTTCTATCTCGCCGACAATGAAAGCGCCGGCGCCATCGCCGACTTCACCGCCTGGCTCGCCGATGCCGGGCGCGAGACCGAGCAGTTCATGATGGATTGGGGCGCGTCGAAGGGCTGGAGCTTCTAGGCAGGCGGCTTTATGACAGCAGGAGGGGGAACGCAGATGTCCAACATGTCTCGCCGGCCATTCCTGCAGTTCGCGCTTGGTGCTGCGACGCTGCCGCTTGCATCACGAGGTGCGCGCTCGGAAACCATGGCGCGCCCGATCACCATGATCGTGCCGTTCGCCGCCGGCGGACCGACCGATGTGCTGGCGCGCATCCTCGCCGAATATATGCGCAACGTGGTCGGCCATCCCGTCATCATCGAGAATGTCACCGGCGCCTCCGGTACCGTTGCGGGGCTGCGCGCCTCGCGCGCGGCGCCTGACGGCACCACGATCACGATCGGGCATTGGGGTACGCATTGCCTCAACGGCGCGATCTATCAGCTGCAATATGACGTGCGTGAGTTCGCGCCGATTGCGCTGATCGCGAGCGGGCCGCAGCTGATCATCGGCCGGCCCGATCTCCCGGCGAAGAATCTGAAAGAGCTGATCGCCTGGCTGAAGGCCAATGGCGACAAGGCCACGGCAGGCACAGCGGGCCCAGGTTCGGGCGCGCATGTCGCCGGCGTGTTCTTCCAGCAGTTGACGAACACGAACTTCTCCTTCGTGCCGTATCGCGGCGCCGGTCCCGCGCTGAACGATCTGATGGCCGGGCATATCGACATCATGTTCGATCAGGCCTCCAACTCGCTGCCGCAGGTGAAGAGCGGAACTGTGAAGGCGTTCGCGGTGACGGCGTCATCGCGGCTTGCATCGGCTCCCGATATTCCAACCGTCGATGAGGCGGAATTGCCGGGGCTCTACATTGCCTATTGGCACGGCATCTGGGCACCGAAGGGCACGCCTGCCGATATTTTTTCGACGTTGTCGAAAGCGGTGATGTCGGCGCTCGCCGAGCCCGCCGTCCGGCAGCGCTTCGCCGAACTCGGGCAGGAGATCCCGCCGCCGGACAAACAGAGCCCCGCCGCGCTGCGCGACCATCAGGCCGCGGAGATCGAGAAATGGTGGCCGATCGTCAAGTCGGCCAACATCAAGGCGGAATAAGTTCCAACTGCGACGCTTCAGCAAGCTTCAACGCAGCGCGAATGGCAGGATGCCTGCCGTTTTCGGACTTTCGATGTAGGCCGAAGGTTAGGCGCCGCTGTCATCCCATCGTCATCGGCGTTCGAAAAAACGTTGCCGCTGCTAACGAGAGCATCGAGCACGCGAGGCGTCTCGCGTTTCCACGGAGATCAGCATGAAATTCGTCAAATCGATCGTGGCCGCCGGTCTGGTGGTCATGGCTACGCCCAGCTTCGCAGCCGACATCACCGGTGCCGGCTCGACCTTCATCTTCCCCGTCCTGTCCAAGTGGGCCGACGCCTACAAGAAGGATTCAGGCAGTGGTGTGAATTACCAGTCGATCGGTTCGGGTGCCGGCATCAAGCAGATCGAAGCCAACACCGTGACCTTCGGTGCGACCGACGCGCCGCTGAAGTCCGGCCAGTTGCAGTAGGACGGCCTTGCGCAGTGGCCGATGATCATGGGCGCGATCGTGCCGGTGGTGAACCTCGAAGGCGTGAAGGCCGGCGATCTGGTGCTCGACGGTCCGACGCTTGCCAACATCTTTCTCGGCAAGATCACCAAGTGGGATGATGCGGCGATCAAGAAGCTCAACCCGAAGGCCAAGCTGCCGTCCGAAGCGATCTCGGTCGTGCATCGCGCCGATGGTTCGGGAACGACCTTCAACTTCACCGACTATCTGAGCAAGGTCAGTCCGGACTGGAAGAGCAAGATCGGGTCCGGCACCGCCGTCGAATGGCCGATTGGCGTCGGCGCCAAGGGCAATGAAGGCGTCGCGGGTAACATCGCGCAGGCCAAGAACTCGATCGGTTATGTCGAGTATGCCTATGCCAAGCAGAACAAGCTGACCTACACCGCGCTGGTCAACAAGGCCGGCAAGACCATCCAGCCGACCAACGAAGCATTCCAGGCTGCCGCCTCGAACGCCGACTGGACCAACGCGCCCGGCTATTACCTGATCCTGACCGACCAGCCCGGCGACAAGTCGTGGCCGATCGTCGCTTCGACGTTCATCCTGTTGCACAAGGACGCGACCGACAAGGCGGCCTCGAAGGAAGCGCTCAAGTTCTTCAAGTTCGCTTTCGACAAGGGTGCCAAGAGCGCCGAGGAGCTCGACTACATCCCGATGCCCGACAGCGTCGTGAAGCAGATCGAGAAGACCTGGGCCGCCGACGTGAAGAGCTGAGACGCTCCCTTCCAGCACGCGCAATTGCAGGAGCCGGCGTCGATCGACGCCGGCTTTTTGTTTGGGCTCAGCGGCCGTCGAGTGGCGGTGGCGGCCGCGAGAAGGTCTTGCCAAGGCGGAATGCGCTCCGGATCGAATTTAGCCCTTTGACTTAAAAGGCAAATTTCGGCGAACGTTTCTGCCTGCGGGACCTTGAACGGCGCATCTGAGGCCATGCCGCGCGGTGTTCGATGCGTCCGCGCAGGCCGAGCGTTCACCGTCGGCCCGGCGTTGATCCGCGCCTTCCGGCCCTGCCACAGACATCCTAAGTCATGGCAGGGCCGGCAGCTTGCAGGTTCGGCATTGGAAATCGCTGCCGCGCTCGTCGGTGCGGATCTCGAAATCCTCCGAGACCTTCAGAATCCGATTGCGGAAAGGGGCGATCTCGAACAGCTCGGCGTGCCCCGTGCGTCGGCATTTTGGGCACCGCAGAATCTCAGTCCAACTGGAGTTGGTCATGATGTGGCCCGGCCAGCGCGCGCCGGAATGATAGCGCGATTGGGCCCAATTGACTTTGATCCAGCTCAAAACGGAGCCGCCGGCTCGAGCTGATGGTGCCAAAGAGCCACCTGTCCCAAATCAGTGAAAACCCTGACGCCTGTTAACCTTTGGTTAACCATGCGGGCCGATTGTTAACCATTCGACAAGACAACCGAGTCAGGGGCGATGGACGCAACTCAACAGGTCGCACGTCAGCAGGTCCGCATGCGCGGCCGTTCCTATGTTGCGTTCGTTTTCTCGCCGGTCGTGCCGGTGGTGTCCTGGCTCGCCGAGATCGACGCGACGCTTGGGAAGTCCCCGGGCTTCTTCAGCGGCAAGCCCATCGTGCTCGACCTGTCGGCGGTCGACCTCAGCCAGGCTGCGATTGCGCATCTGATCGGCAGCCTCGCCGAACGCAACATCCGCATCCTCGGCATCGAAGGGGTCGACGAATCGAAGCTCGGCGCCAACATGCCGCCGCTTCTGACCGGCGGCCGCGCCTGCGCGATCACCCATGCCGAGCCGAAGACGCCGCCGGCGCAGGAAAAAAGCAAAGACAAGGACAAGACCAAGCTGCCGTCGCTGCTGCTGGAGAGCCCGGTCCGTTCCGGCCAGTCGATCGTGTTTGCCGAAGGCGACGTCACCGTGCTCGGCTCGGTCGGCTCCGGCGCCGAGATCGTCGCCGGCGGCTCGATCCATGTCTACGGCACGTTGCGCGGCCGCGCGATGGCCGGCATCAACGGCAACTCCGCGGCCCGGATCTTCTGCCAGAAGATCGAGGCCGAATTGCTCGCCATCGACGGCTACTATCAGACCGCAGAAGAAATCTCTGACAACTTGCGCAACCGGCCCGCCCAGGCGTGGCTCGAGGGCGAAATACTGCGTGTCACAGCGTTGAACTGATCGACCACAAGGAGAGAGAGAAATGGCCAAGGTTTTGGTCGTGACATCTGGGAAGGGAGGAGTCGGCAAGACGACCTCAACCGCCGCGCTTGGCGCGGCGCTCGCGCAAATGGGCCAGAACGTCGTCGTCATCGATTTCGACGTCGGCCTGCGTAACCTCGACCTGGTGATGGGCGCGGAACGGCGGGTGGTGTTCGACCTGATCAATGTGGTGCAGGGCGTCGCCAAGCTGCCGCAGGCCCTGATCCGCGACAAGCGGCTGGAAAATCTCTGGCTGCTGCCGGCGTCGCAGACCCGCGACAAGGACGCGCTCACCGAAGAGGGCGTCAAGCGCGTGATCGCCGACCTCAAGACCAAGTTCGACTGGATCCTATGCGACAGCCCGGCCGGCATCGAACGCGGCGCGACGCTCGCGATGCGCTACGCCGATGAGGCCGTCATCGTCACCAATCCGGAAGTGTCGTCGGTGCGCGACTCCGATCGCATCATCGGGATGCTGGATTCCAAGACGGTCCGCGCCGAGCGCGGCGAGCGGGTCGAGAAGCATCTTCTGGTCACCCGCTATGATGCCGGCCGCGCCGCGCGCGGCGAGATGCTGTCGATCGACGATATCCTGGAGATCCTCGCGACGCCGCTGCTCGGCATCGTCCCGGAAAGCCAGGACGTGCTGCGCGCCTCCAATGTCGGCTGCCCGGTCACGGTGAACGCTGCAAGCAGCGCGCCGGCGCGGGCCTATACCGACGCGGTGCGGCGCCTGATGGGGGAGCAGGTCGAGATGACCGTGCCGGTCGAGCGCAAGGGGCTGATGGACCGGCTGCTGCGACGGAGGGCGGCATGATGAACGTAATGCGGCTGTTCGGCGGCCGCGCTGCATCGGCGCCCGTCGCGCGGGAGCGGTTGCAGATACTGCTTTCGCATGAGCGTGGCCGGAATGGTGCGCCCGATCTTCTGGAGACGCTGCGCTCGGAAATCCTCAGCGTGGTGTCCAAGCATATCGACGTCGATCCCGACAAGGTCGTGGTCCGGATGGATCGCGGCAAGTTCGTCTCGATGCTCGAGGTCGACATCGAGGTTCCCAACGGCGTGCAACGATCAAAGATGGTGGCAGCCACATGACGGCAGACAGTGACAGTCACATTGCCTGGCAGCGCGCGCAGCTGAAGAAGCTGCGTGCGGCGCTGAAGCAGATCGAGGTCGATCAGATCGGCAAGGCCAATTGCGGCCGCGCGACGCAGATGACGATCGACGAATTGCAGCGCAAGATCGGTGAGTCGGGCCGCTGCATCGCCGAGTACGAGCGCCGCACCCGCCGCCCGCTGGCGACGGATCTCGGCAGCCTCGCCAGCGTCAGCTGGACGCACTGGAACGCCAATTTGCCGATGGCCAAGGCGCCGCGGCATCGGGCGTAGTGCAACTATCTGGTGCCTCGTCGTTGCGAGGAGCGAATAGCGACGAAGCAATCCATGCTCAACGTGTGCGGCACGATGGATTGCTTCGCTTCGCTCGCAATGACGTGGAGGCAGCAGCGGCCTACAGCAAAAACGACAGCGCCGTCTCGCACTGGTCTTCGACCTTGAGCGTCAGCAGCTCGTCGGCGCGGGTGCGGCCGAGATTGACGGCGGCGATCGGCAGGCCGCGCTGCTCGGCCATGCGGACGAAGCGGAAACCGGAATAGACCATCAGCGAGGAGCCGACCACGAGCAAGGCGTCGGCCTGCTCGAGATGCGCCTGCGCTGATGCAACCGTGTCGCGCGGCACGTTCTCGCCGAAGAACACCACATCAGGTTTCAGCACGCCGCCGCAGGCCTCGCAGGCCGGCACCACGAATGACGAAAAATCCTGCTCGAGATCGGCATCGCCGTCGGGCGCATCAGTGGCATCAAGCGCGAGCCAGGCGGGGTTCAGCCGTGACAGTTCGCCCTGAAACTGTTCGCGCGGCATGGTGGCGCCGCAGCCGAGGCAGCGCACCACGTCGAGCCGGCCGTGCAGGTCGATCACGCGCTGACTGCCCGCGGCCTGGTGCAGGCGGTCGACATTCTGGGTCAAGAGCAGCTCGCAGCGCCCTTGCTGTTCGAGCTTTGCCAGCGCGCGATGCGCGCCGTTCGGCGCAGCGCGGCCGAACCGGCGCCAGCCGACCATGCTGCGCGCCCAGTAGCGCTGCCGGGTCGCCGCCTCGCCCAAAAAGGCCTGGATGGTGACCGGCCGGGTCCGCTTCCAGTTGCCGTCGCTGTCGCGATAATCAGGGATGCCGGAATTGGTGCTGCAGCCGGCCCCGGTCAGGACAAACAGGCGCTGGTGGCCGGCGACGAAATCCTCGAGGGCGGGGTGCTGCATGGCAGCACATCTAGTGCGGCGCGCACGCCTGCGCCAGATGGTGGGCCGGCTGCGCGAGGACCTTTCACGCCGCCTCTGCGTTGACGGCATGGCATTTCCGACGGAGTGATCGATGCGACCAAGATTGATTGTCCTGCTATGCGGATTGGCGTCCCTGCCGCTCTCGCCGTCCTATGGCCAGGACGCAGGCGTATCCGGCGAGCAGGCATTCAACAATTCCTGCCGCACCTGTCACACCGTCAAGGATGGCGACAACCGCGCCGGCCCGAACCTGCACAACATCGTCGGCCGCAAGGCCGGATCGGTTGCGAACTTTCCCTATTCTCAGGCGATGAAATCATCCGATATCGTCTGGGATGAGCGCACGCTGCTGCGCTTCATCGAGGATCCCGAAGCCGTGGTGTCGGGCAACGGCATGAAGCCGTACACCGGCGTGCGCTCGGCGGAGGATCGCGCCAAGATCGTGGCGTTTCTGAAATCCCCGGGCAAGTGACGGTTGGCGGAAGGCCGGCCTCACCGTGCCGGCACGACGAAGACCTGACCGGGATAGATCAAATTGGGATTGCGGATCTGCTGCTGGTTTGCCCGGTAGATCACAGCGTAGCGCTGGCCGGCGCCGAATGCGCGCTGACTGATCCGCCACAGACTGTCGCCGCGGGCCACCGTGGTCGTCGTGATCTTCGGCACAACCACGGCGGAGGGTGAGCTCGACGCGTCGGTGGCCGTCGCTGCCGCGAGCCGCGGCGCGGTCGCACCCGCACGGCTGGACGAGGCCGGGATCGATGCGGTCGTCGTCGTGTCCGGAACGTTGAACGGCACCTCGGCGCGCGCGCGGACCTTGCCGGACCCGGGGTCGACCTCGTCAAGCCGGACCTGATAGTTGCCGGCCGCGACGCCCTTGTTGATCGTGACCGAGAGGTGCCCCGCCGCGTCGGCGGTGGCGGAGGTGATCAGGCTGCCGTTGAGATAGAGCCTGACGGTCGCGCCGGGCGCGGCCTGGCCGCTGACATGGAGCATGCCGCCCGGCTCGGTCTCGACCGCCTCGACAGCCACTTTCCCGGCTGCCTGCGGCGTCGCCGCAGGTTGCGATAGCACCCGGACCGGCTTGTCCGGCGCCATCAGCGCCACCATCGGCCGCTCCCTTGCCGCAGCTTCGAGCGCCACGGCGACGCTCTGTTTGGAGACCACCTGCTTGCCGTCGCGCGTCATGCGCAGCGTCAGGTCGTGGTTTCCCGGCGGAAGCGGGCGCGGCACCATGACGAACTGGCCGGATTTGTCCGCCACGGCGCGATCGTGCACCTCGCCGTTGCGCAGCAATTCCACCGTTGCGCCAGGTAGCGCCCGGCCGGCGACAACAGTCTCGCCGGTCGGCTCGACGTTGACGACGTCGAATTCCGGCACGGCGTTGTCGCCCGGCACCGGCGACGGTGCTGCCAGCGCGTTGGCCAGGGCCGCGGTCTCGCTTTGCGCCTTCGCGAGCGCGGTCTTGTCCTGCACCTGCGCGGAAGCTGCAGGCCCGGATGGTGCCGTGGCCATCAAAGGCGTGTTCGTGCCGAGGATTTGCTGGGTTCGGTGGATGCCGAAGATGAGCGCCGCCGTGCCGCCGGCGGCAAGGGCCAGCAACGGAATCACCAGTCGCATCGCCGTGGCGTTCATGATGTCATCCGCGGATCAATGCCCCCGCGCGTCCGCGCGCGACCCTGCAGCTCTGTGGGGCCTCCCTCAGAGATTGCGCCGCTTTGCGCCGGCCATCAAGTCGGATGAAAGGATTACTTCTCTCGGGCAGCCCGGCCGGTCCGGCAGCTTACCGCCACTCCGCGACAGTGACGGCAAGCGCTGCAGCGCCCACAAGAACGAGGCTGACCGCCCAGACCGTCTCCAGATTGAACCAGCTCCGCGCGACGAATTTGACGCCGAGGTAGCGATAGACCAGCCATGCCAGCAGGCCGCCGGCGCCGAGCATGGCGGCGGTGTGGACGAGCGCGACCAAAAGCGCCATCGCAAGGTTCTGATCGATCACGCGCTGCGCCGCCATATGGCCGTCCTGCGCAGCTGATGTCGCGCAGAGGCCGAGATAGATCGGCAGCAGCATCAGGCCCGCGCCATGGGCAATCGCCACCGCGAACGACCAGAGCGCCAATCTGGTTGGCGGTATCCGCGCCAGCGCGCGCGGATGACGGCGATTGATGAGACGCATGAGGCCGAAGCCGATGATGATGACACCAGCTGTGATCTGGATCGGGCGTTGCCATTCCGCCAGCGCGATCAACAGTACAAACGGCAGCAGCACGAGCAGCATCGCCGCAAGGTGGCCGGTCGACAGCGGCAGCAGCGCGCCGATGACGGCGCGCTGGGATTTGTCCATCAGGCCCGCGGACACCGCGAGCGGCCAGCCCATGCCCGGGTTGATCCCGTGATAGAGGCCGCTTGCGATGATCGCGAGCCAGAGCCAGATGGTCGTCGTATCGACGTCGCTCAATTCCATACCGACGGATAGCAGAACGAATCCGTCGAACAGTCGCCGCCCTCGAGGCGGATCTGATGCGGGCGATAGCCCTCGGGGAAATCGACGAAATAGTCCTTGGCGAACTCCAGCCCGCCGTTGGCGCCGACATTGGCCATGACCTCGGCGCCTGGCATGCCGTCGGGATAGAACTGGTCGTCCCAGGTCGAATAGAGCGAGTTGGTCCAGTACACCCGCTTGCCGTCGCGGCTGATCTCGACCATCTGCGGGCCGCCGGCAAACGCCTTGCCGTTCGGATGCGGCGTGCGGCGGGCGATGCCGCCGATATACACCGACCCTGCAAGCTTCGGCCTCCTCGGATCGCGGACGTCGTATTGGCGCATCTCGCCGGTTCCCCAGCAGGAGACGTAGAGGAAGCGGTCGTCCATCGACAGGTCGATATCGGTCACCAGCGGCGGCACCGCGCCGAACCCCTGCAACAGCGGCGGCAGCTTCTCCTTCGGCGCCGGCTCGGGCGGGATCGTCGCGGTCTTCTCGGCGTGGAATTTTCCGCCCTCGCGCCACCAGGTCCAGATCGAGGCTTCGAGGTTGGTGGTGTCGACGACGACGCCGACAAAGCCATATTCACGGATCGGATCGTGCGCGGGCCTGACCTCGAGCGCCATCTGGTGATTGGCGCCGAGGTCGATGGTCTGCACGTTGCGCCGCGCGCGCAAATCCCAGAAATGCAGCCGGTGACCGTATTTGTTCGACAGCAGGTCCTCGGCGACGATGCCGTTCTCGAATTGCGGCGGCAGCGCCCATTCGCTGGTCACCATGTAGTCGCGCGGCAGATTCCACCAGAAATCATAGTGCAGCGTCTGCGGCCCGCGGTCGATCTCCCAGCGGCCGAGCACGTCGAAGGTCTCGCAATCCATGATGAAGATGCCGGGCGGGCCCTGCGTGCCGTTCTTGCCGCTGCCGCCGAGGGTGGAGACGTAAATGCCTTCGGGCCCGCAATGAATGGTGTGCGGCCGCGAGTAGCCGGTCTTCTTGAACACTTCCTCCGGCTCGATGATCTTGTGGATCTTGGCTTCGAGCGGCGAGGGCTTGGTGTCGATGATGTAGATGCGCGACGACCGCAGGCCGGGAATGATGAGATAGCGCCGCTCGATGAAGGCGTGTCCGGTGAGCGGTGACAGTGCGGAGGAGCAGGCGTTCCAGCCGAAGTGATGGAACTCGTCGCCCTTGTTCGGCATCGTCACGGTGTGGACGATCTTGCCATAAGTCTTCGAACCCGGCTTGGCGTCGATCACCGCGAGTGCGTCGGGCTTCTTGAAGTCGGGACTGAGCAGCAGCGTATAGGCGAACTGCTCCGGCGGCGCCTCCATCGCAAGCTTTGGCGAGGCGTGAAACGTGGGGTCGGGTCGCATCGTCATGACGTACTCCCGGTTTTGTTGGTTTGTTACCAACGTCGGGCCGTTCGCAGCGTTGCAATGGTCTGAATGGGGCGGCCGGGCACTCCGCTGGACGCGAGGTTGGCTGCGGACAGCTTACGGCATCATGCGCCTTCCGGAAACACGCGCGCATCCCCATAGGCTGTGGCGTTCTGCCACGAATTCGTGAGCCTTATCACACTTGGACTTGCCGGCGGCTCGGCTCTCGCTGCGCCGTCATCCCCATGTCTGCAAGTTGTGAAGTGAGACCACTGCCGCTCGTGGTATATGCCTTGCGCGAGTTGGTCACTGGCAGGGGCGGACTATGCAGGCAGTCGATCGCGTCGTTGGGCTTTCGTCACGGATCAAGGCTGCGGCGCTAGGCGCGGCCATCCTGCTCACATCGCTTCATTTCGGCGCGGCCAATGCGCAAGGCGCCGAGCCGGTCTGGCCGACAGCTCAGTGGGAAACCGCGACGCCGGAGCAGCAGGGCATGGATTCGGCTGTCCTGGCCAAGCTGGTGGCGGCCGGCACCACGCGCAGCTTCGACAGCCTGCTGGTGACGCGCCATGGCCGCATCGTGCTCGATACGTATTACGTGCCCTTTACCGCCGACATGCCGCACGCGATCAACTCCTCCACCAAGGCGGTGGTCGCGACGCTGCTGGCGATGGCGTACAAGGATGGTCTCTTGGATCGTCTCGATCACCCGATGCTGGATTTCTTTTCCGATCGCAGCATCGCTGATGTCGATGAGCGCAAGAGGGCCATCACGGTCCAGCATCTGCTCAACATGACGTCGGGCCTCGACTGGGACGAGGGGTTTGAGGGCGGGCCGGAGCAGTCGCTTCGCGACATGGGAAAGAGCCCGGACTGGGTCCAGTTCATCCTGGACCGCCCGATGGCGCATGCGCCGGGCGAAACCTTCTACTACAACAGTGGCGGCTCGCATCTGTTGTCCGCGATCGTCAGCAAGCTCACCGGCAAGAACACCGCCGACTTTGCCGAGGAGCGGCTGTTCGGCCCGCTCGGCATTGACAGGCCGTTCTGGCGGCGCGATCCGCAAAGGCTCCCGATCGGCGGGTTTGGCCTGATGATGCGGCCGCGCGACATGGCGAAGATCGGCTATCTCTATCTGCGCAACGGCGAGTGGGCGGGCAAGCAGCTGCTGCCGGCGGATTTCCTCGATGCCGTCAACCATGCCACCGTGAACATGAATGCGCGATTTGATCTGCTGCTGCGCTATGCCAACCAGTTCTGGACCATTCCCGACAAGCACATCTTCATGACGGTCGGCTATCATTGCCAGGTGATCATGGTCCTGCCGGAGCGCGATATCGTTGCGGTCATGACGGCGAGCAATTTCTGCTCATTCGGCAGGTTGGCCGAAGAGATTTCCGGCGCCGTCAAATCCGACCAGGCCCTGCCGGCCGATCCGGCTGCGGCCGAGCAATTGGAAAAGGCGATCGCCGACGTCGCCGCGGAGAAGCCGACACAGGTCGGTGCGACGCCCGCGATCGCATCCATGATCTCGGGCCGCACCTACAAATTCCCCGACAACAACCTCGGTATCAAGACACTGACGCTGTTCCTTGCCGACGAGAACCCGCGCTACGTCGTCGAGACCAACGCCGGCGATCCTGCACGGCGTCACTTCGACGGGCCGATCGGCCTCGGCGGCCTCTATCGCAAGAGCGCTCCGACCTTTCTCGGTGTGCGCGCCGTCAAGGGCGCGTGGACGGACGAGCGAACGCTCGTCGTCGATCTCCAATATGTCGGGCTCGGCGACGCCTGGACCTGGACGCTCACCTATGACGGCGACAAGGTCGCGCTGCGCGGCAAGGCGAGGGATGGGCGCGAGGGGGCAGCGGAAGGCGCGGCGGGCGGTTAAGTCGGCGACGAGAAACCTTGGGCTCGCTCGCGTCGGCTCAGAACTCCAGCGCCGCATTGTCCACCACCTCCTTCATCACGAAGAAGGTCCGGGTTTGGCGCACGCCGGGCAGCGCGATCAGCTGGTCGCCATGGATGCGATTGAAATCCTCCATATCGCCGGCGCGGATTTTGAGGAAGTAGTCGAAGTCGCCGGCAACGAGGTGGCAGTCGAGCACGCATTTCAGTTTCGCCACCGCCTGCTCGAAGCTCGCAAAGCTCTCGGGTGTCGAGCGGTCGAGCACGACGCCGACCATGACCAGCGTGCCTTTGCCGAGCTTGCGCGGCGCCACCATGGCGCGGACACTGCTGACATAACCCTCGTCGAACAGCGCCTGGGTGCGGCGATGGCAGGTCGCGGGGCTGACGCCGACCTGATCGGCCAGCTCGGCATTGCTGAGCCGGCCGTTCTTCTGCAGCAATCTCAACATCTTGAGGTCGATGCGGTCGAGTCGAGCGGGCATGGAAGAATCTCTCGTCATTATTCGATGTTGTGAGAGAAAACATATCATTCAGGCCAAATCTGGCAATCTTCGGCAATTACCTGGGCTGAGTTAGAGAGCACCTTTCGCGCCGGTGGTGATAGGAGTGGCCGCCGTTCCAGACCACCAAAGAGGATGCCAGCATGCTGGAGAAGTTCGCGCGCTACCCGCTCACCTTCGGGCCGACCGCCATCGAGAAGCTCGATCGGCTGTCAAAGCATCTCGGCGGCAAGGTCGAGCTCTATGCCAAGCGCGAGGATTGCAATTCCGGACTCGCCTTCGGCGGCAACAAGCTGCGCAAGCTCGAATACATCATCCCCGACGCGATCGCCTCCAATGCCGATACGCTGGTCTCGATCGGCGGCGTGCAGTCGAACCACACCCGCATGGTTGCGGCTGTTGCGGCCAAGATCGGCATGAAGTGCCGGCTGGTGCAGGAAAGCTGGGTGCCGCATGAGGACGCTGTCTATGACCGCGTCGGCAACATCCTGCTGTCGCGCGTGATGGGCGCCGATGTGCGCCTGGTCGACGAAGGCTTCGACATCGGCATCCGCAAGAGCTGGGAGCAGGCGATCGAGGAGGTGAAGGCTGCGGGCGGCAAGCCCTACGCGATTCCGGCCGGCGCCTCCGTGCACAAATATGGCGGGCTCGGCTATGTCGGCTTCGCTGAAGAGGTGCGCGCGCAGGAGCGCCAGCTCGGCGTCAAGTTCGACTACATCGTCGTCTGCACGGTGACCGGCTCGACCCATGCCGGCATGCTGGTCGGCTTCGCTGCTGACGGGCGTGCGCGCAACGTGATCGGCATCGACGGCTCGTTCACGCCAGCGCAGACCAAGGCGCAGGTGCTGTCGATCGCGCAGAACACCGCCAAGCTGGTCGAGCTCGGCCGCGACATTGTCGAGGATGATGTCGTGCTGATCGAGGACTACGCCTATCCCGCCTACGGCGTGCCGTCGGAGGAGACCAAGGAGGCGATCCGCCTCAGCGCGCGGCTGGAAGGCATGATCACCGACCCCGTCTATGAAGGGAAGTCGATGCAGGGCATGATCGATCTGGTGCAGAAGGGCTTCTTCCCGGCCGGATCGAAGGTGCTCTACGCCCATCTCGGCGGCGCGCCGGCGCTCAACGGCTACGCCTACGCGTTCCGCAACGGCTGAGGCTGGTCACGCTTCGTAGCCCGGATGCAGCGAAGCGAAATCCGGGGCCCGTGACGTCAGCAGGTTCCCGGATTACGCTGCGCTTCATCCGGGCTTCTGTAACGGGCCTTGGTTAGTCAATCCCTTTTCGCGTCATCCACTCGCCGGGCACTTGCTT
>NZ_JASGSR010000131.1:0-21744 GCF_040446015.1 Bradyrhizobium sp. INPA03-11B | reverse complement strand
TGGCCCAGCGTGAGATCCAGCATGTCGTCGAGCACGCGATCGATGAGCTGCCCGAGGCGTTCCGCCTCGTCTTCATCACCCGCGTGATCGAGGGCATGAATGTCGAGGAGACCGCTGACATCCTCGGCCTGAAGCCGGAAACCGTGAAAACCCGCCTGCACCGCGCCCGGACCATGCTGCGCGACAATGTCGAGCGGAAGATCGGCCCTATCGTGATGGAGGCCTTTCCCTTCGCGGGCAGGCGCTGCGAGCGATTGACCGAGGCGGTCCTGAAACGGCTCGGCACCGCAGCATAGGTTTTCGGGAACCTTTGGCCGTCTGCACCATCCAACTCCTGTCTAACCAACGACGTGCCGTGCGCATGCCCGGCTCAACAGGAGTGTCAAACCATGTTCGTTCGATTGAGCATTGCGGTCGCCGCGCTCAGCCTTCTCTCAGGGGCTGCGCTGGCGCAGGGCGCCAAGCTGACCGATCCGCAGATCGCGCACATCGCCTATACGGCCGGCGTGATCGACATCAACGCCGCCAAGCAGGCGGAAAAGAAGGCTTCCAACAAGGAGGTCAAGGCGTTCGCCAAGGACATGGTGCGCGACCATGAGGCGGTCAACAAGCAGGCGCTCGACCTCGTCAAGAAGCTGAAGGTGACGCCGGAGGACAACGACACCAGCAAGGCGCTGTCGAAGCAGGCCGCCGACAAGCTCGCCGAGCTCGGCAAGTTGAAGGGCGCCGCCTACGACAAGGCCTATGTCGACAACGAGGTCGCCTACCACAAGACCGTCAATACCGCACTGGAGACGCAGCTGATCCCCTCGGCCAGCAATCCCGAGCTGAAAGGCCTGCTGCAGACCGGCCTGAAGATCTTCCAGGGCCATCAGCAGCATGCCGAACATGTCGCGGCCGACCTGAAGTAAGGAGACGCGCGATGTTGCCAGGACGCTATCTCGCGACGCTCGCTCTGTTCGCGCTCGGCGCGATAGCCGTCCCGGCGCATGCCGCCACCATCCAGATCGTGATGGAGAATCTGGTGATCTCGCCGGCCGAGGTATCCGCCAAGGTCGGCGACACCGTCGAATGGGTCAACAAGGATATCTTGGCCCACACCGCCACTGCGAAGAACGGCGATTTCGACGTGACGATCGCGCCGAAGCAGACGATCAAGTCGGTCCTCACCAAGGCCGGCACGGTCGATTATTACTGCCGCTTCCATCCCAACATGAAGGCGGTGCTGAAGATCGCGCCGTAGTTCGCGCGATGACCTCCGAGGTAATCGATCGGCACCTGCAAACCTTCGATAGTGAGGACAGCCGCTTAAGTCCGGCGCATCAGAAGGAGAGCACCATGACCGACCACACGACCATCGCCCGCAACTACATCGAGCTCTGGAACGAGCGCACGCCGAGCCGGCGCCGCGAGATGCTGAGCGAAAACTGGACCGCCGACGCGCGCTATGTCGATCCGCTGATGAGTGGCGACGGCCATGAGGGCGTCGACGCGCTGATCGCCGGCGTGCAGCAGAAGTTTCCGGATTTCAAGTTCAAGCTGATAGGCGAGCCGAACGGCTTCGGCGATCACGTCCGCTTCTCCTGGGGCCTCGGGCCCGACGGCGTCGACAGCCCGATCAAGGGCACCGACTTCGCCATGCTGAAGGACGGCCGTATCCGGAGCATCACCGGCTTCCTCGACCAGGTGCCGGGCGCCTGAGGCGCTCCGTCATTCCGGGGCAGCCCGAAGGGCTGAGCCCGGAATGACGAGGGGACCGGACGAGAACGCCATTGCGCCAACCGCTTCCACCCCCGTGATGTCGCTGCTAGTCTTCCCGAAACACAGGGAGGACGCCATGAAGGCCGATTACGCCTTCAAGACTTCTGTCGTCAGCGACATCACGCCGGCACTGCTGGCGATCGGCCGCGACGGCTTTCCGCAGGCCCTGATCGGCGCACTGCGCCGCGTCGCCGGTGTCGGTCACTGCATGGTGTTCTCGTTCACGGGCCCGCGGTCCGCCGCGTGCCTGCTCGACGTCGGCAACATCCCGACCGGGCGCGACCTCGGGATCGCCTATTCCGAACATTTCCACCAGGCCGATCCGAACCGCGATGCGGTGTTCGAGGGGCAGGCGCAGGCGGTGCCGATCCTGCTGCCGACCTTTGCCCGGCGGATGTACAGCGACGGCTACCGCAAGATCTTCTTCGACGATTCCGACATCGTCGACAAATTCGCTTCCGCGATCTGGACTGGCGACACCTGCTTCTACGTCAATTTCTACCAGATCACCGAGCAAGGCCGCTTCAGCCGCGAGCAGATCGCGCGCCTGGCCGCGGTCGCGCCGGCGTTGACGGCCGCCGTGGCACGGCACTTCCAGCGCGAGCCGGCACTGGATGCCGACCCGATCGCGCGGCTGAAGACCCTGTTTGCAACCACTGAGCCGCTAGCCCGATTGACCGGCCGCGAGAAGGAGGTTTGTCTGCGTATCCTCTCGGGCCTCAGCTCGGAGGCGATCGCGGCCGACCTCGGCATCGGGCTGCACTCCGCCCTCACCTATCGCAAGCGCGCCTATGACAAGCTCGGCATCTCCTCGCAGAACGAGCTGTTCGCGATCGCACTGCGGCTGATGGCGTCGGCACGCCAGCTGAACTGAAGCGCCGAGGTGGCCGCTTCCCCCTGTCCCCAACGGTAGGGACAGACCGGCGGCGCCTATCCGCCTATGCTCGGTTCGAAACCTGAGGCCAAATTGAGATCGCGCCGTGAGCACCGCTCCCCATTTCGACATCGATGTCCCCGCCTTCTGGCAGGATCCCTATCCGACGCTGGCGCGCATGCGCAAGGAGGCGCCGATCGCCTTCGTGCCGCAGCTCGGCAGCACGCTGCTGTGCAACCGCGACGACATCTTCGTCTCCGAGAAGCAGATCGACGTGTTCTCGTCGCACCAGCCCGAAGGGCTGATGAACAAACTGATGGGCCACAACATGATGCGCAAGGACGGCGATGCGCACATGAACGAGCGCAAGGCGATCTTCCCGGCGATCTCGCCGAAGACGGTGCGATCGCACTGGACCGCGCAGTTCGCGGGACATGCGACGCGCATCCTCGACGGATTGTCGCCGGATGGGGTGGTCGATTTCGTGCAGGCGTTCGCGCTACCGTTCTCGGCCGAATGCCTGAAATCGATCACTGGCCTGACCAACATGCGCTTCCAGGACATGAACGCCTGGTCGCAGGGCATGATTGACGGCATCGCCAATTATGTCGGCGATCCCGCGATCGAGGCGCGCTGCCATGCGGCGACCTCGGGCATCGACGCCGCCATCGACGAGATGGTGCCGAGGCTGCGCAAGACGCCCGACCTCAGTCTGCTCGGCGTGCTCTTGCAGACCGACATGCCGATGGAAAGCGTGCGCGCCAACATCAAGCTTGCGATCTCGGGTGGCCAGAACGAGCCGCGCGATGCGATCGCGGGCACGGTGTGGGCGCTGCTGACCCACCCCGACCAGCTCGCGCTGGCGAGAAGCGGCACGATCCCGTGGCTGCAGGTGTTCGAGGAATATGCGCGCTGGATCTCGCCGATCGGGATGTCGCCGCGGCGGATCGCAAAGCCCTGGACGATCCGCGATATCGCCTTCGAGACCAATGAACGGGTATTCCTGATGTTCGGCTCGGCGAACCGCGACGAGAAGCATTTCAGCGAGCCCGACAGGTTCGACGTCCGCCGCGACGCCAGCAAGAGCATCGCGTTCGGCGCCGGTCCGCATTTCTGCGCCGGCGCCTGGGCCTCGCGCGCCATGGTCGCCGACGTCGCGCTGCCCGCGATCTTCGAAAGGCTCAGGAATCTGCGCCTGATCGCGGACCAGCCGCCGCGGATCGGCGGGTGGGCGTTCCGCGGCCTGCTGGATTTGCCGGTGACGTGGGACCAGTAGGGCGGCAGCGCCGCCGATCACCGGAAACCAAAGCCTGCCTTGCGCCCGATTTGTTTAAGCCCGGCAACGCAGACACACAAAGACATGGAAACGCGGCTCCGGCCGCCGGTGCGGACGCGCGCTCGCCCCCGGAATTACGCGTCTTGTTGCGCCGCGACACCATGCCGCCGCAACCGGTTGGACGACTGTAATCAAACTGTCACGAATCCATTTCAATCCGCCGTTATTGATGAAACTGCAGTTAGTTGTGCGGTCACAAGGGATTTCCGATGAACCCGAACACCAATGGTAGCAGTCACGATACCGCCTTCCACCATGACGCCCCCGAACAGGATTCCGAGGAAGGCGGCGGCATCAACAAGACGGTCGCGGTCGTCGCGGTGGTGGCTGTCGGTGCGGCCGTGTTCGAAGCTGCCTTGCTGCCGGGCCTTGCCCTCGGCGTTGCCGCAGTCGCGGCGCCGAAATATCTGCCGAAGCTGGCGGGCGCACTCAATCCGCTGTTCAAGTCCACCGTTCGCGGCACCTACAAATTCGCGCAGAAGTCGCGCGAGATGTTTGCCGAAGCGCACGAGCAGGTGAACGACATCGTTGCGGAAGTGAAGGCCGAGAACCAGGCCCAGGAAGGCAAGGCGGCCGAGAGCCGGGCTTCGTCTGCGGCCTGAACAGGGCCGGACGGGCGGCGAGGCGGCGACATGCGCCGCCGATCGGCCTTGCGACGCCGACACGGCGCGCAATCGGATTTGACGACGGCATCATTCGCGTCCCGCGCCGGCGTTGGAACGCTGTGAGAGGAATGCGATGACCAAGATGAAGCTGCAGATCGCGCACCAGGTTCCGGGCCGGATCCGCATGAAGGTGCCGTCGGCCAAGGAAAACCCCGAGCTTCTCGAACAGATCAAGCAGACCTTCAGCGTCATTCCCGGCATCGAGAACGTCACCGTCAACCCGACGACGGGAAGCGTCGTGCTGCACTACGACACCGACCGGCACGATGAGTTTCATGGCCGGCTGGAGCATCACACCGGCGGTCACTACAAGCCGCCGACCAACGAGATCGACGCGCTGGCAAACAAGATCGAACAAGAAGCCGAGTATCTTGCCGAGCATTCGCACACGGCCAAGGTCATCGTCGACTTCTTCAGGGATTTCGACCAAGGCATCAAGATCGCCAGCGGGAACGTGATCGATCTGAAGATCGTGCTGGCAGCCGGCATCGCCGGCTTCACCGTGTTCGAGGTTGGCGCCACTGCGGCGACGCCGGTTTGGGTCACGCTGGCAGTGTTTGCACTCAACCACATGATTCAGGCCAACATGGGCGCCGCCGAAGAGGCGGAGCCGGCAGGCGCGACGGCCTGACCCGCCAGGGGCGAGAGCGCAAATCCATGGACTTCCGCTTCTGCCACTCCATGCCAGGGCGCATTCGTCTGAGCGTTCCCGCGCTCGGGCGCGATCGCAAGCTGGGCGAGATCTGCCTCGGCTGGCTGCGGGCGCAGGACGGCATCAGGACCGCGCGGATCAATTACGACTGCGCAAGCCTCGTGCTGGAATACGAACCGGCTCACGAACAGCGGCTGCTCGTGCTGCTGAACAGCTTCAAGGGCATGAGTCTCGCCGACCTCAAGGCGCTGTGCGCCAGCGCCGTGCCGGACGCGGCCACGCCACGCGCCGGCGTACCGGAAGTCTCGAAGCGCTCGCCTTTGGCGCTGCCGACGCTGTCGCTGTTCATGGCCTTCAGCGCCAATCCCGTGATCGCAGCGGTCAACATGCCGCTGATGCTCTGGAATGCGATCCCGATCGCCAAGCGTGCCTGGAAGGTCTGGGCCAACGAGAGCCGGCTGAACATCGACGTGCTCGATACGCTCGCGATCAGCGCCTCGATGCTGCAGGGCAACCCGCTGGCGGGCTGCATCGTCACCTGGCTGATCAAGCTCGGCGACTGGATCCGCGACCTGACCGCGGCGGGCTCGCGGCGGGCGATCAATGAACTGCTCGAATTCCAGTCGAAGACGGCCTGGCTGCTGCGCGACGGCGAGGTGGTGTCGATCCCCGCCGCCGAGCTGCAGAACGGCGACATCGTCGTGGTGTATCCCGGCGAGATGATCCCGGTCGACGGCGAGATCATCGACGGCTCCGCCACCATCGACCAGAAGACCATCACCGGCGAGGGCCTGCCGGTGCATCGCGGCAAGGGCGAAGCCGCCTTCGCCGCGACAGTCATCCGCGAGGGCCAGATCACGTTGCGTGCGCTGCGCGTCGGAACCGCGACCACCGCCGGCCAGATCGTGCGGCTGATCGAATCCGCGCCGATCGGCGACACCCGCATGCAGAACCACGCCGAGCGCTTCGCCGACCGGCTCGTCACCCCGACGCTCGCGCTCGCCACCGGCACCGCCATGGTCTCGGGCGACTTCAACCGCTTCCTGTCGCTGGTCATCGTCGACTACGGCACCGGCATCCGCGTCGCGGCGCCGACGTCAGTGCTGTCCTCGATGACGCTGGCGGCCCGCACCGGCATGATCATCAAGAGCGGCGGCCACATGGAGAAGCTCGCCGGGATCGACACCATGGTGTTCGACAAGACCGGCACCCTCACCCATGGCACGCCCGCCGTGATCGACGTGATCTCCTACCAGAACTCCATCACGCCGAACCATTTGCTCGGGCTCGCCGCCGCCGCCGAAACCAAGCTGCAGCATCCGGTCGCCGAAGCGTTGCGCACGCGGGCCCGGCAGCTCGCGGTGAACATTCCGCCCTGCAACGAGACCACCTACCGTCTCGGCCTCGGCGTCGAGGGCCAGGTCAACGGCTATTACGTCCATGTCGGCAATCAGCGCTTCATGCGCCAGAGCGAGATCGCCGTCGACGCCTCGGCCCTCGATCGCGCGGCGCTCGACCAGCGCGGCTATTCGAGCCTCTATATCGCCGTCGACGGCAAGCTCGCGGGCCTCGTGCCTTATTCCGATGAAATCCGCGAAGAGAGCCGTTCGGTGATCCAGCGGCTGCATGCGCTGGGCGTCAAGAACAGCATCATGCTGACCGGCGACAATGCGGTCGTGGCGCGCGCCGTCTGCGAAAATCTCGGACTGACCGAGCACTTTGCGGACATGCTGCCGGCCGACAAGGCCGGCGTCATCCAGGAGCTGCAACGCCAGGGGCGCAGGGTCGCCATGGTCGGCGACGGCATCAACGATTCGCCTGCGCTCAGCTTCGCCGATGTCGGGATCGCCATGAAGCATGGCGCCGAGGTCACACACGAATCCGCCGACGTCATCCTGATGGAGGATTCGCTCTGGAAGCTCGTCAAGGCGGTCGAGATCTCGCAAGGCGCCGTCAGCCTGATCAAGCAGAACTATGCCATCGTCGCGGCGCTCAATACGCTGGCGCTCGGCCTTGCGCTGCCGGGCGGCCTGATCACGCCCGAGGTCACCGCGCTGATCAGCAACGGCTCGGCGATCCTCGCAAGCTTCAACGGCATACGGCCAATTCTGCGGTATCAATGAGCCAGGATGTCACCCAGCTCGTTGTCCTTCCTCCCGGCGATCACGCCGCGCTAAAAGCCGCAGTCAAGGCGCTGGAGAGCTCCAATCTCGCGGCAAGGATCGCCGACTATGCGGGCGTCCCCGTCAATCGCGTCCTCAACCTGCTGCCGAAGGCCGCCAACCGCCAGCTCAGCGGGCTGGTGCGCACCGCGGTCATGAAGGGACTGGAGGTTGCCGTCGACACGCTCGACGAGAAGCCGCCGCCTGCACCCGCCGTCACCTTCTCCTCGATCCTCGCTGGCGTAACCGGAGGCGTCAGCGGCCTATTCGGATTCGGCGCGCTCGCGGTCGAACTTCCCCTGACCACGACCTTGATGCTGCGCGCGATCGCCGAGATCGCGCGGCACCAGGGCGAGGATCTCTCCAGCATCGAGGCGAGGCTCGCCTGCCTCGAAGTGTTCGCCTACGGCACCAAGCGGACGGACGACAGTATCGATGTCGGCTATTACGCCGCCCGCGCGCTGATCAGCAAATACACCAGCGACGCCGCCGCCTACATCCTGGAGCGCGGCGCGGTGGACGCCTCCGCCCCCGTGATCTCCAATCTGGTCAGCGAGATCGTCTCCCGGTTCGGGCTGGTGGTTTCGGACAAGGCCGCGGCCGGCGCGGTGCCGATCATCGGCGCGGCGTTCGGCGCGACTGTCAACGTCATCTTCATGGACCATTTCCAGAAGATCGCGAAGGGACACTTCACCGTGCGCCGGCTGGAGCGGGCCCATGGCAGCGCGGGCGTTCGGCAACATTATGCGGCGATCGCAGCCGGGCTCACGCCGCGGCGCGGCGTCGCGACGGCATGAGGTGTTCGGCCATTGGACGTCGGCGTCGCGCTCCCGCATGAAGACACCAGGCTGCGCGACCTTCGTCGCATGCGCACGCTCGCCACGGCCCTGCTCGTGGTCATGCTGCTGGTCTTCCTGGCGACCTCGATAGCGCAGCCGCACTGGCCGTGGCTGGCCTATCCGCGCGCCTTCGCCGAAGCCGGCATGATCGGCGCCTGCGCCGACTGGTTCGCCGTCGTCGCGCTGTTCCGTCATCCGCTCGGCATCCCGATTCCGCACACCGCGATCGTTCCGCAGAGCAAGCAGCGCATCGCGGTCGCGCTCGGCCGCTTCATCGCCAACAACTTCCTGTCGCCCCGCGTGGTCGGCGATCGCATCCGCGACGTCGACATCGCCGGCTGGGCGGCGCAATGGATCGAGCGGCCGACGCACGCCCGCAGCACGGCCCAGCGCACCGTCTCGGCGGTCCATCAGGCCCTGCAGGCAACGCCGAGCGCCGAGATCAACGCCTTTCTGACCCGGCGCACCCGGCAGGGGATCGCCGCGGTTCCTGCGGCCCCGCTCGCCTCGCGCGTGCTGGCGCTGCTGTGGGCCCATGGTAACGCACAGGCACTGGTCGAGCGCTTGATCACATCGGCGAGCGTGGCGCTCGCCAACAACAAGGAAACGATCCGCAAGAAGGTCTCGCAGCGCTCCTACCGGTTCGTGCCGAAATGGGTCGACGGCATGGTGGCCGACCGTGTGATCTCCGGCGTCAGCCAGACGCTCGACGAGATGCGCGAGCCGAACCATCCCTGGCGCGTCGAGCTCAAGGCCGAGATCGAGCGCCTGATCGATCGCCTCGCCACCGATCCCGACTACCTCGCGAGGGGCGAGGAGCTGAAGCAGCAGATGCTCGACAATCCCGCCGTGATCGGACAGATCGATGCGATGTGGCACGCTATCGAGGCGCGGCTGAATTCCGCGGCGACCTCGGCCGCAATCGCGGATGCGATCGAAACCGCCCTGATCTCGGTCGCCGCGCGGGTCCGGGACGATGCCGAGATGCGCGACCGCATCAACCGCTGGCTCCGCGTCGCCGCGCTGCGCGCCGTCGCATCGCGGCGCCAGGAGATCGCGGCCTTCATCCGCAAGGTGGTCGAGAACTGGGACACCGAAACGCTGATCATGCGGATCGAATTGCAGGTCGGACGCGATCTGCAGTTCATCCGGATCAACGGCACCGTCGTCGGAGGGCTGGTCGGCCTGCTGATCTTCTCCGTTTCGCGCTGGCTCTAGAGCATGATGGGATTAGGTTGCGCTGGAACGGCGTCGAAGGTTCACCTCTCCCTTGGGAGAGGTCGATTTGCGCAGCAAATCGGGTGAGGGATTACGGTCTATCGAGAGAGCAAGAGCCCTCACCCGGATTGCACTGGACGATGCTTCGCATCGCCAGGCGCAATCCGACCTCTCCCCAAAGGGGAGAGGTGAACTGAGACCGCGCCAAGCCGATTCAACGAAGACTCATCCCGCACTAGCGCGCCAATACAAGTTCACGGGAAACGAATCCGCAGCAGCGGCAACTGCTGGAGCTTGTCGAGCAGGCACACCATTTGGCTTGCCGCCAGGCTGAGGCAACCGAGGATAAAGCGGCGGCGGGTCAAGCCGCGCTCGCGGTCCGCGAATTCCAGGCGCTGGAGACGCGGTTCGGGAGCAGTGTTCGCACGCAGGGCAGGAAGCGTCGTCATATCCATCAGCCGATCGGAATCCGGATTTCCGGAGCGGTGGTCATCTGCTCGATCGTCCCGTCGAACGACAGGCAGTCCGGATTTTCGCCCGGCATCCGGCGCAAGGTCTCGACCAGTTGCTCCTGCTCCAGCAGGAACGAGCGGCCGTCGCGCAGCCGGGCATAGGCGGCCCAGGGCACGAATTTGGTGAACGGAAACGGGAATTCCTCGCGCGGCGACACGTCGATGTTCAGGCCGGAGACGAACAGCACATTCTTGGTCGCAAACGCCGGCTCGCGCAGGATGCTCCGGTAGGTGCGGTCGAACTCGGCCTGGGTGACGAAGCGCGCGGCATCCAGCGCGGGATGCGGCGACGTCACCAGCGCCGGCATGACAGGAGCGAGCGCCGCCTCGAGAATGTCATGGCCGTCGGGACCTTCGGCCGGCGCACGGCGGAAGTGAAACAGATCGGGCGACAGCGCCGTCCCGATCGGCGCCGGGGTCTCGCGAAAGCAGGCGTCACCGAACCGTTCGCGGATCGCGGCGCCCGCACGAAACAGCTTCGACGTGCTCAGCACGCTCAGCGGCCGCAGCGGCGTCTCGACCATGCGGTCGAGCCGCAGAAAGACACCTTCGCTGCGGCTGTCGTCGAGATACTGATTGTCGATCTGGAACACCGGCTCGCCATTGAGCCGGCCGCATTGCACCTGCCGGCAGGCATGGGCGTATTCGTCCTCGTACCAGCGCAACACGCCGCAGAGCTTGCCGCAGCAATCTCCGAACCGGCAGCCGTCGGTGCGGTGGCGCTGATAGACGCCGAAACGGCCGTCATCCGGATTGTAGCCGACATGGCTGGCCTGGATCAGCACCAGGTCCTCGCCGTGATGGGCATAAGGCCCGTGGCGGTTGATCGCGACCTTGCCGCCGACCCGCCCATGGTCGAACGGAAACGTTCCGAAATGCTGGGCCAGCAGCATCACCGGATAGCCCTGACTCTCATCGGAGCAAAAGGCGCGTGACGGCAGCATGTGCTGCCGCTCAAAGCCGAGCGACCGGCAATAGTTGTAGAGCCGCGGCACGAAATGCCCGTAGCGCATCGCAAAACCGCCAACCCGGAAGGTTTCGATCATCCTCTGCCCGAGCGGTCAGACGTATCCAACGTGCACACGCGGGGCAAAATTCCCCGCCCCGTACCGGATCGGAACGGTAGATACCGTTGTTGACGGTTATGTGAATGCAGCCGGGAGCGATGATCCGGACGGGCAGCCTGCGACGCTCAGCGTCCCCAGCGCAGCACCACCGGATCGAGCGTGCGCGCGATCTCGATCAGCCCGGCACGGGTGGCCGGATGCAGCGGTTGCAACGGGTGGCGCACCGCGTCCGACTTGATGACGCCGCCCTCGCGCATCAGCACCTTGCAGGCCTGCAGGCCGCATTGGCGGTTCTCGCAATTGATCAGCGGCAGCCAGCGCGCATAGGCCTGCACAGCCTCGTCGCGGCGTCCGGCGAGGAACGGATCCATGATCTGGCGGATGCCGTCGGGATAGCCGCCGCCGGTCATCGCGCCGGTGGCGCCGGCATCGAGGTCGGCCATCAAAGTGATCGCCTCCTCGCCGTCCCACGGTCCCTCGATCACGCTGCCGCCCTTCTCGATCAGGCCGCGCAGCTTGTTGGCCGCCATCGGCACCTCGATCTTGAAGTACCTGACATTGGCGAGCTCCTTCGCCATCCGCGCCAGGAAATCGACCGAGAGCGGCGTGCCCGCAACCGGCGCGTCCTGGATCATGATCGGGATGTTGATGGCATCCGAGACCACCCGATAGAACTCGTAGATCGCCGGCTCGCCGACGCGGAAGGTCGCGCCGTGATAGGGCGGCATGATCATCACCATCGCAGCACCGGCGGCCTGCGCCTCGCGGCTGCGCGCGGCACACACCGCCGAGGAGAAATGCGTGGTAGTGACGATCACGGGGATGCGGCCCGCGACGTGCTCGAGCACGGCATGCATCACGGTCTCGCGCTCGGCATCGGTCAGCACGAACTGCTCGGAGAAGTTGGCGAGGATGCAGATGCCGTGCGAGCCGGCATCGATCATGAAATCGACGCAGCGCCGCTGTCCGTCGAGATCGAGATTGCCGTTGGCGTCGAAGATGGTCGGCGCCACCGGGAAGACGCCGCGATAGGGGCGCTGTGCCGAACTCGTCATGTCAAATCCTCCCTCATGATCTTGTCGCAGCTTGTCGTGTCACGCGCTGCGGAACGGCAGCGGCGGACCTTCGAGTCGGCGCAGGCCCGGCTCGCGGCGCTCCAGCCACCAGCCATACTGTTTCGGCCAGGACGCGAACACTTCGCCGCTTCCGCCGCCAAGCGCAAGCTCGGCATGCAGCGGCCAGTTCGGATCGAACAGCGCCTCGCGCCCGATCGCGACCAGATCGGCCTGGCCGTTTGCCAGGACGTCCTCCGCCTGCTGTGGATGCAGGATCAGTCCGACTGCGATGGTGGCGACCTCGGCGGCACGCCGGATTTCGTCCGCATAGGGCACCTGGAAGCCATAGCCACGCGGAATCCGCGCCGCGGTTGCGGAGCCGAGCAGGCCGCCAGACGAACAATCGATCAAATCGGCGCCCCGCGCCTTGGCTTCGCGCGCGAACGCGATCTGGTCCTCGAGCGTCAGGCCGCCGTCGACACCGTCAACCGAGGAGATCCGCACCGCCAGCGGCCGCTCGGCAGGCCAGGCCGCGCGGACGGTCTCGATGATCTCGAGCGGATAACGCATCCGCCCGGCGCGGTCGCCGCCATAGGCGTCGCTGCGGCGGTTCGACAATGGCGACAGGAATTCGTGCAAGAGATAACCATGCGCGCAATGCACCTCGACGAATTCGAAGCCGGCCTCGACCGCGCGCAAGGTGGCGCGGCGCCATTGCTCGCGCAGCGCGGCGAGCTCGGCCACATCGAGCGCGTGCGGCATCAGCCAGCCTTCCTCCATCGGGATCGCGCTCGGCGCCACGGTCCGCCAGGCCAGATCACCGCGCGCGTGGTCGGCCTCGTCGAGCGCGGCATTGCCGTACCAGGGCCTCTGCATGCTGGCCTTGCGGCCGGCATGCGCGAGCTGGATCGAGGGCACCGCGCCGTTGTCCTTCAGGAAGGCGGCGATGCGTTCGAGCGGCGCGATCTGTTCGTCATTCCAGATGCCGACATCGCCATGGGTGATGCGGCCCTCGGCGGCGACCGCCGCGGCCTCGACCATCACGAGCCCGGCGCCGCCCTGGGCAAATTTACCAAGATGAACAAGGTGCCAGTCATTGGCGAGGCCGTTGGTCGCCGAATACTGGCACATCGGTGAAATCAGGATGCGGTTTCGGGAGGTCACGCCGCGAAGCGTGATCGGCTGAAACAGAAACGGCTGCGACATCGGGACCTGCGGAAGCGTCGTGGCGGAAAGAATGGCGGCCGAAAGCTAGGCGGCGCGTCCCGCAATCGCAAGTCGCGCGACAGCGCAGGCGGCAGGACCTGCACGCATGCAGCATCCGGGCGACCGCACGATCCGCAAAACCCGCAACATTTGCCGCGGGATATTCACGCGGCTGGTAAACACATTCCACTATCCCTTGATGACTTTAAGTCATCCCCGGCTGACTTTCAGTCATGCCGGGGATCACGCCACGGATCGCAATTCGCGTCGGAGATGCCTACATTGCCGACATGAAAAAAATCGGTTTCCTCTCGTTCGGGCACTGGACGCCCTCCCCGCAATCCCAGGCCCGCTCCGCCGCGGACGTGCTGCTGCAATCCATCGACCTTGCGGTCGCCGCCGAGGAGCTCGGCGCGGACGGCGCGTATTTTCGCGTCCATCACTTCGCCCGCCAGCTGGCTTCGCCCTTTCCGCTGCTGGCGGCGGTCGGCGCCAAGACCAGCCGGATCGAGATCGGCACCGCCGTGATCGATATGCGCTACGAAAATCCGCTCTACATGATCGAGGACGCCGGCGCCGCCGACCTGATCGCGAAGGGACGCCTGCAACTCGGCATCAGCCGCGGCTCGCCCGAGCAGGTGATCGATGGCTGGCGCTATTTCGGCTATCAACCGGGCGAAGGCGAGACCGACGCCGACATGGGCCGCCGTCATGCCGAGATATTCCTCGACATGCTGCGCGGACAAGGTTTTGCGCAGCCCAATCCACGGCCGATGTTTCCCAATCCTCCGGGCTTGCTGCGGCTCGAACCGCTGTCGGAAGGCCTGCGCGAGCGGATCTGGTGGGGCGCCGGCTCGAACGCGACCGCGGTCTGGGCGGCGAAGCTCGGCATGAACCTGCAGAGCTCGACCCTGAAGAGCGATGAGACCGGAGAGGCCTTCCACATCCAGCAGGCCGCGCAGATCCGCGCCTACCGCGCCGCCTGGAAGGAGGCCGGCCACAGCCGTGAGCCGCGGGTCTCGGTGAGCCGCAGCATCTTCGCGCTGATCGACGATCGCGACCGCGCCTATTTCGGCAACGGGCAGGAGGAAGACCAGATCGGCTTCATCGACGAGCGGACGCGCGCGATCTTCGGCCGCGGCTACGCCGCCGAGCCGGACAAACTGATCGAGCAGCTCAAGACCGACGAGGCGATCGCGGAGGCCGACACTCTGCTGCTGACCGTCCCCAATCAACTCGGCGTCGCCTACAACGCGCATGTGATCGAGAGCATCTTGACCCACGTCGCACCCGCGATGGGTTGGCGCTGAATTTGGCGACAAATGCAATCATCCCCTCGTCACGGATCAGGACCCGCGGCGGCCGTGCTCTAGGGGGGTGTGGTTGAGAGCGGACGACCGGCCGCGGGCTTGAACCGGCCATCCTCTACCGGAGGTGAGCCGGTTCTGCCTGGCTAATCCCGGAACACGCCGAAACGTTCCGACGGAACTCCGTTCTCAAACGCGGAGAACTACGGAAACATAACTGCGCGTTGTGAGAAGAAGAACAGGTTGAGTACAGTTCGTTAGGCGCGCACGTTGCGTGAACAGATCGCCGTAATATCCCGGGACCCCCGTGCGAGGTCGGTCAAGGATCCCGGTCACGCGTGCGGCGATCGAGATCGAGGCGATCGATACGCTCATCGATCCGCCGGTTGAGTTCCTGATCCTCGTCCGAATCCCTGCCGCGCCGGGCGCGGACGGCAAACACGCACCCGATCAGGACCACGGCAAACAGCGCGAAGTACCACCATTCCATGCATCGATCTCGAATGAACGCTCGCAGGGACGAGCGGAAGGGTCATCGTTCAGGCCGGTCAGGACGCCCCGATCTTGGCGCGTAGAACGGGTTCACCAGGCAGGTTGCCGGATTGCCCGCCATGGTGGCCTGGCACTGCTGCAACGATGTGAAGATACAATCCATTCGCTCGCCGAGCAGTTCCCCGTAAACATGCATGCAGACGGGATAGCGAGGGTCGTACATTTGCGCCGATGCCGGCGTCGTCATGCAAATCGCGCCGAGCGTGAGCAACAGCGCTGCAAGCAACCTCACGTCTCGTCTCCTGAAATACTCGCGCGATTTTTGCCTGGGGACTGGAGCGGGCGAAGGGAATCGAACCCTCGTATGCAGCTTGGGAAGCTGCCGTTCTACCATTGAACTACGCCCGCGATCTCAATTGCTTGAGGTCGAACCCCATGGGGGCGACCGGCCGGACCATAGCCCGGGCGGCGGCCGAGGATCAAGCGTGCAGTGACGGCGGTCGCACCACCGCCGTCCGCTACTGGCCCATCCTCACGAGCACGTCATTGATGACAAAGGGTCGAGCCGCAGATGCATCGCAGCTCCCGCCGCGTGCATAGATGCAGGCATCGCTGAAGCCGACGCGGGCACAGCCTTGCTTTGAAAAATCCGCCGGCAGATCGCCCGCGGCCTCGGGCCGCGCCAGGATGCGATTGAAGGCCGGCCTGCTCGCCTGCAGCAGCAGCGGCGGCAGGATGAGCTCGGCGAGCGGATCGGCAGGCTGCAGCGCATAGAGCGGCGCCGGGCCGACCAATCGCTCCCGCCCCGGCAATTGCTGGAAGCGAACGTTGTAAAGCGCAAGGCCGCACATCTGCGGATCGCCGCGCAGTTCGGCGGCGAGCCGCGCTGCGCCGACGCCGCGCATCCAGTACTCGCGCATCCCGTCGCTGGCACCGGCCATCGCCACCGACAGCAACGCCCAGCCGCCGAGCACGATCGGCAACGCCCAGCGGCGCCATGTGGCTTTCGCGCGCAGCCATTGCACCCAATCGGCCGAGCCCAGCGCCGCGACGATAATGAACAGCACCAGCGACAGGAAGACGAAGCGGTATTCCTTGTGCGTGATCAGGCTGTGGAAGACGAGGTTGACCAGCGCCACGGTCAGCAGCAGCGGCGCGTGCCGCCAGCCGCGCCAGATGGCGGCGAGCGGCAGCAGGATTGCCACCGACCAGACGGTCAGGAAGTCGATCAGATAGGCCGAGGGCGGCGACACGCCGAATTCGATGGCGCGATCGTGGACGAGGTTTTCCTTGATGTTCGCGATCAGCCAGGCGAACGGCACGGCGCCGTGCGCAAGGTCGATCGCGGCGGCGAGCAGCAGCGCAACGAGCCCGCCGGCGACCAGCGGAACGAGGTTTCGCCAGCGTGTCCAGCACGCCCCGAGGGCCAGCACGGCGATCGCCGGCGCATACTGGAAGCGGCAGACAAAGCCGAACGCAAGCAAGGCGCCGCCGATCGCGAGACGCCGCGGCGACGGACCATCAGTGATCAGCAGCGCCGCCGGCGCGATCAGCGCGGTCGCCAGCGGCTCGCCCAATGTGTGGGGCGCGAGCATGAACAATTCGAACCAGGTCGCGGTGGCAAACGCCGCGACGACGGCATGGGTTCGCGAGACCCGCGCGCCCAGCAACCAGGCGCTGACCACGATCGACAGCGAGGCGCACGCGGCGATCAAGCGCGGCACCAGGAAGGCCCCTGCGCCACCAGGCGCAAGCGCATCACCCAGCGCAACCGGCCCGGCCATCAATGTCGGCAGGAACCAGCCGCGAATCCCCTCGCGCCATTCCCAGGTCAAAATGCCGTCATGGCCGAGCATCCGCGACGCTGGCTCAAGATACTGAAAGACCTCGTCGGGATAGATCACATTGGGCCAGACGGCGACCGCAAGGCGGATCACCAACGCCAGCAGCAGCAACGCGAACAGCGGGTGCAAGCGCCCGCTCGCGCGCCCGACCATGGCAGCGCCGCCCGGCGCGGCCTCGGCGCTCGTGCTCGTCATCGTCCCAAAGATCGTCTTCTGGAGCAGCATGCCGGCGACCAGATAGCGGGCAAAGCCTTTAAGATGCGTGACTGGACGATGCGTGACCGGACGTCGTCGAGGTCACACAGCGCCGGCCGCAACATGCTTAACCAAACGTCAAGATTTTCGGATGCGCCGGACCGCGACGATGTTATGCTCGCCCGCGTGGGGGCGCGTGGCGTCATGGCGGGGCGTGGGTACACCATTTTCGACACGGCAATCGGCCGACGCGGCATCGCATGGGGCGAAGCCGGCGTGGCCGGTGTCCAGCTTGCGGAGCTCCGCGAGATCGACACCCGCAGGCGGCTGTTCCAGCTCTATCCCGACGCACGCGAGACGCGGCCGCCCGAGGAGATCGAGCTTGCAATCGAGGGCATTGCAGCGACCTTGCGCGGCGGCAATGCCGACCTCGCAGGCGTGGCACTCGACATGAGCGGCATCCCGGCTTTCAACCAGCGCGTCTACCAGAGCGTCCGCAGCATTCCCCGCGGCGAGACCCGGACCTATGACGAGGTCGCCAGCGCGCTCCGCGCGACCGGCGCGGTCTATTCGGTGGCGCAGGCGCTCGGCCGCAATCCGTTCATGATCATCGTGCCCTGCCACCGCGTGCTCGAGGCGGGCCACTATCCTGACCGGATTTCAGCGAACGGCGGCAGCATCTCCAAGCGACGGCTGCTCTCGATCGAAGGCGCCCAGCCGACCACCAGCAAGACCCTGTTCGACGTGCTGCTGCCCGTTGCGCGACCCCGGCCGCACGCCTAAATCTCGGATATGACCCGGACCACGCTGTTGCAGCGCGATCGCATCACGGTGAACGAGTTTCGCTGCACGGCGGAGCCCGGCGACAAGCCGTTTGCCGAGCAGTTCGCCTGCCATTCCGTGTCCTATGTGCGCAGCGGCAGCTTCGGCTGTCATTGCCGCGGCCGCTTTCATGAGCTGGTGGCAGGCTCGATCCTGGTCGGCCATCCCGGCGACGAATACACCTGCACGCACGATCATGTGGTCGGCGATGAATGCCTGTCGTTCTTCCTGGACCCGGAGCTGGTCGAGACGATCGGCGATCGCACATCGGTCTGGCAGGTCGGCTCGGTGCCGCCGCTGCCGGAATTGATGGTGATCGGGGAGCTCGCCCAAACGGCGGCAGCTGGCAACAGCGACGTCGGGCTCGACGAGGTCGGCCACCTGCTTGCCAGCCGCCTGGTGGAGCTGGTGTCCGACCGCAAGGCAAAGCCCCTCACCGCCGGCCTGCGCGATCGCCGCCGCGCCGTTGAGGCGGCTCTGTGGATCGACGCCAATTCGCACCACCAGATCGATCTCGACGATGCAGCCGAACAGGCCGGGTTGAGCACCTTCCATTTCCTGCGGCTGTTTTCCGCCGTGCTCGGCGTCACCCCGCATCAATATCTCGTGCGCTCGCGGCTGCGCCATGCGGCGCGACGGCTGGTCGACGACGACAGCCCGGTCACCGACATCGCCTATGATGTCGGCTTCGGCGATCTCTCCAATTTCGTGCGCAGCTTCCACCGCGCCGCCGGTGCCTCGCCGCTCAAGTTCCGCCAGGCCTCGCGCGGCGACCGCAAGATTCTCCAAGAACGCCTTGCGCTGCAATAGCTAGGTTGCTCCGGTCCGCGCGTCCGTCGACGCGCCCAGCGACTGGAGATTCCATCATGTACGACCATATCGGATTGCGCGTCGCCGACCTCGACGCCAGCGTGCGCTTCTACACCGCGGTGCTGGCGCCGCTCGGCTTCGTGTTGTGCTCGCGCGACGACAGCGGCGCCGGCTTCGGGCCGAAGGGCGAGCCCGCGCTCTGGCTGCATCTGCACAAGGGCAAGGCGCAAGGCGGCGCGCATATCGCATTCCGCGCGCCCAGCCACGACGCGATCAAGACATTTCATACCGAAGGCCTGAAGGCCGGCGGCAAGGACAACGGCGCGGCGGGCCATCGCAAGGACTACAGCCCAACCTACTACGCGGCGTTCCTGCTCGACCCCGATGGCAACAATGTCGAGGCGGTAAGCACGTAAGCGAACGCCACGATCTCCGCCGTCATTGCGAGAGCGAAGCGACGAAGCAATCCACGCTTCACTTAGATGCGGCATGGATTGCGTTGCTTCGCTCGCAATGACAGCAAACTCAAATAGCAAGGACCCAATCCCATGGCTTCCATTCACAAGAACATCCCGATCGACGCGCCGGCCGACCACGTCTGGGACGCGCTGCGCGATTTCGGCGCGCTGCATACACGGCTGGTGCCGGGCTTCGTCACCGACACACAGCTCGACGGCGACGTCCGCACCGTCACGTTCAGTAACGGCACCGTGGCGCGCGAGACGCTGGTCGACTGCGACGACAAGCGACAGCGGCTGGTCTATGCGATCACGAGCGAACGGCTGAAGCAGCATTCCGCCTCGGTGCAGGTGTTTGCCGATGGCGATGCGCGCTGCCGGGTGGTGTGGATCGCCGATGTGCTGCCGCACGAGATCGCACCCTATATGGACGCGCAGATGGACCTCGGCGCGGCGGCGATGCAGGCCGCGCTGGCGAAATCGGCCAGGGAGAAGAGCGCGGCGTGAACCATATGTGTGACCGTCACCCTGAGGTGCTCGCGTAGCGAGCCTCGAAGGGCGACGGCCCGTTTGTCTCCACGAACGCATGTCGAAGCATCGGGGCCGTCGATCCTTCGAGACGCGCTGCGCGCTCCTCAGGATGACGGGTCCGATAGATTCAAGACAGCGCCGGTTGCGCTTCCGCGACCGGCGCGGACTTGCCCCAGCGCGTCAGGATCACGCTGAGGCAGGAGAGCGTGCCGAGCACGCCCATCGAGGCGGCGGCGAGTGCGAAGAAGTTCTGCGCGCTCGCCTCATGCGTCGACAGCCACCAGCCGCCGGTGCCGATGAAGATCAGCCGCGCGGTCTGCGCCAGCACCGGGCCCAGCACCTTGGCGGCGCCCTGCGAGGAGAAATACATCGACATCGCCAAGCCAATGAAGGCGTACATCGGCGCGGCGGTCGACAAATATTGATGACTGGTCGCCCGCACATGCGGATCACTGGTGAACAGGTTGACCCAGAGGTCGGGGAAGACGGCGATGAAGCTGCCGACCACGCCGACCGAGAGGAACGACACCGTGCCCGCGGTCCAGGCGATGCGCCGGGCACGCGCGACGCGCTCGGCGCCAACAGCCATGCCGATCATCGGCACCGAGGCGATGCCGACCGCGAAGGCGACCGAGGTCAGCATGAATTCGAGCCGCGCGCCGATGCCGTAGCCGGCGAGCACCGCGGTGCCGAACTGCGCCAGCATGTGGGTGAAGATCGAGATCGTCAGAACCGATTGCAGCGGCGAGAAGCAGGAGACGGCGCCGACCCTGAGGATGTCGATGAACATCGCCCATTGCACGCGCAGCCCCTTGAGTTTCGGCTTGACGCGGGCGCGGCCCGAGAACAGGTACCAGCCCATCACGCTGATGCTGATCGAATAGGCGATCAGCGACCCCGCGGCGACGCCGCGCATGCCGAATTGCGGCACCGGCCCGAGGCCGAGCCCGAGCGTGCCGCCAAGCATGATCTGCCACACCGCCGAGGACAGGATCATGGTCGACGGCAGTTTCATGTTGCCGGTACCGCGCAGGATGCCGGCCATCGTGTTCATCAGCCAGGGCAGGATCGCACCGCCGAAGAAAACCTGCGTATAGGCGATCGCCTGTGCCAGCACATTGCCGCGGCCGCCGAGCAATTCGAGCAGGCGCGGACCGAAGATCAGCATGCCCAGCATGAAGGTGACGCCGAACGTCAACCCGATCAGCAGCGCATGCATCGCGAGCGTCGAGGCGCGCTCGATCTCGCCAGCGCCGAGTGCGCGCGCAATCGCGGATGCGACGCCGCCGCCCATCGCGCCGCCGGACATCGTCATGGTCAGGATCACGCAGGGAAACACCAGCGCCATCGCCGCGAGCGACTCGACGCCGAGGCGGCCGATATAAGAGGTTTCCGCGATGACCACGCAGGTGCCGGCAGAGAGCGCGATCACGTTCGGCCAGGCGAGCCACAACAGCGTGCGCAGGATCGGCCCGTCGAGCAGCGCGTTGCGCGCCGGCTTGGTCACCGGCGGCGGCAGCGGCCGCTCTAGTTCGTCGACAGGTATTTCGGCGAGGCCGAGATCGGACATTTCTACTCCACTGCGCATGACCCGCCAAAGTGCGTGCGGTTTGGCGAAAAGGTCATGCGCCCAAATTTATGATTCAGAGCGCGATCGCACGCAAAACCGGCAACCACTTTTGCTGATCGCGCTCTGCGCGATCTGGGGAGCCGCGCCATGGTGTTTCCCTACCATGGCAGCGACGGATTCCACGTGCGCGGGACGCAAGGGGGGCCTGCGCGATTGCAGGTGAACCCGAGTGAACCTCTGGTCTAGCCGATCGACCACGCGGACGGCGAGATCAGAGGTCACCCTCCCCTGGAGGGGGAGGGTCTGTCTCTTATACACATCTCCGAGCCCACGAGACATGTCCAGCAATCGCGGATGCCGTCTTCTGC
>NZ_JASGSR010000130.1:0-21767 GCF_040446015.1 Bradyrhizobium sp. INPA03-11B | reverse complement strand
ATACTAGGGAGCATCAAGGCGGATTAGTCCGTCAAAACGACGTGTCAGAACCTGCGATGGAATAGGCGCAACTACGGAGTCTCCACGATGACCACCCAATTCGCATCCTTGCCGACCGGATATCTTCCATTGAGCGTAAGCGCGCCGGTTTGACCATCGATTTTGAATACGGAGATATGATCGGACTTCTCGCCCGCGGCGACCAAAAAGCGGCCAGTCGGATCAACCCTGATCCCACGAGGCTGCTTCTCGGTGGAATATGAGGCGAGATAGGTGAGCTTTCCGGTCTCTGGCTCGATCGACAGCACTGAGATCGTGCTATTCGTACGCTCGGTCGTGTACATAAAGTGACCGTCGGGCGTGATATCGATGTCGGCCGCCCAAATTCTTGGGGTCTTGTCTGCGTCCAGTACAGCCGGGTTTGCACCGCTGCTGGCCGTCGTGGACAGAGACTCGCGAACAACGCCGGGGTGGAGATCCGTTTGGGGCGGGGCAGAGCCAACATACGCTGCTTCAGACAATGTCCCGGCTTTGGGGTCGATTGCAAACTGCACGATAGTGCCCGTCAGTTCGCATAGCACATAGAGGTATCTGTTCCCCTTCGAAATCGCGAGGTGGCGTGGGCCATTGCCGGGATGCACCTTGACGAGAGGCGGATCGAGCGGCGTTAGCGTGCCTGTCTTCTCATCAAGTGCGAATTGGAGAATTTGCGAACTGCCGAGATTGCTCGCATAGACGTACTTGTTGGCACGATCCGCGAGGATGGAGTGCGCGTTGTGACCGGTCGGAATGACCTGCGAGGCCGCCGCACGGATCAATCCATCAGCACCTATTGGATTGACAGCGACCTTGTCGCCGCCAAAGGAAGCCGTGAAGAGAAAATGGCCGTTCCGATCCACGGAAGAATAGGACATGCTGTCTGGGAGAGGCGCCGCAGCCTCGCTTTTCAAGGTACCCGCAGCAGTGTCGATGCTGTAGGTGACGACCCGCAATGGCTCGGAACGGACGATCGCGTAGAGGTGCTTCCGGTCTGGGCTGACGGCCATCGGCATAACAAGCTTTCCGGCCTCGGTCTTGCCGAGGGACGTCAACGCCCCATCCGCGCTCATTTCGTAGCCATCGATGTCGCCGTCTTCCGCATTCGAGACATAAACGAATGTCTTCGCGAACGCGACATCAGCCATGGAAAAGCAAATCAGTGACGTTACCAGTGTCAGTGCTCTGATGCTGTTCATGACGGGCTTTCCCCATTATCGTGCGAGAGATGATATCCGCGACCGCTGTAGTCGAAGTCGACCAGCTGGCAAATGCGAGCGGAGGGGTCAGCGGGAGCTGCATAATAGGCCCTGATTTCCTTAATCCGTCCGGTCGCTTCGTCGAACACATACCATTCGTCGCCACGTAGCGCCGTGTTCTGCTTTCGCTTCCAGTGCGTCCACTCGATGACGGCTTCCGGGGTCGTCGAAGAGCAAATGATTTTTTCGATCGTCCATTGCGAGCCGAGATTTTCGACGCACCAGATCCACTTGCGCGCGATGGTGTCGGCGCCGCGCCATGGAATTTCCGGCAGGCCCGGCGGAAAGTAATGGACCGCATCTTGGGTGAAGCAGGCCATGAGGGCGCCGTAATCTGCCGCGTTGCAGGCATCGAAATAGCGGCGGATCGTCCCTTCCATTGCAGCAGGAGAGATCGCGCTCATGTCATGCTCCCGCCCGGATTGTCGTTGCCTTGGCCGGATCGGCGCCCGCTTTCCTCCACGCCTCGAAATCGGCGCGTACGGCAGGCGTCGGCGGATAGACGCCATAAAGCGGTTCACCGGCCCCGATGCGATAGGACAGGTACTTCTCCAGGTCGTCCCGTTTCTCACAGAGATCGGCCATTTCAGCCGCCAAATGCCGCGGGACAACGGTGATGCCGTCGCCATCTCCAACGATGACATCCCCTGGATAGACCGGCACGTCGGCGCACGCGACCGGTACATTGAGATCAACCACTCGATGATAGGACAGGCGCGTCGATGCGGTGACTTGCCGCGCATAGGCCGGAAAGTCGAGCCGCGCCAATTCCCGGCCGTCGCGAAACGATCCATCCGTCACGATCGCTGCGGCGCCGCGCACCTTCATCCGCGTGGGCAGCATGGCTCCGGCGGATGCAGCGCGCGGATCGTTGCGGCTGTCGATGACCAGCACGTGGCCCGGCGGAATATTCTCGACGGCTTCCCACTGCAGATTGTCGGGATTGGGGTGTGGCGTGAGGGTCTCTATCGTGTCCAAATCCTCCCGCGCGGGAATCATGCGCATGGTAAAGGCTTCGCCGGCGAAGTGGACCGCATCCTTGTTCATCGGCACAAGCCCTACCAGGAAGCACTGGCGAAGGCCCTTCTTGAACAATTCGGTCGTCAGCGAACCGCTCGAAACGTCCTTCAACCGGCGGACAACGGAAGGATCGAGGGGACAAAGCTTCGTCTTGGGTTCGTACATGGCGATCTCAGTTGCGTTGTGAGGGCTGCCCGCGAAAGGAGGCATTGATGTACTCCTCTCGCGATCTGGGTGCTGGCTTCATCGCTCAGGGCCGCTTTCCCGCTTCGTGAACGTCTCGCGTCCAGGCCCGCGCCTGCTCCGATAGGCTGAAGCCGAGACCCGGCCTGTTTGGCACAATCATCCGGCCATTCACGACGTTAAGCTTCTCGTTGAACATCGCCTCCGACCATTCGAAATGCTCGACCCAGGGCTCGCGCGCATAGGCCGCTGTCAGATGCAGATGAATCTCCATGCAATAATGAGGGGCAAGCTGCAGCTTCCTGTGATCAGCCAGCGCCGCGATCTTGAGGAACGGCGTGATCCCTCCGACGCGTGGCGCATCCGGCTGGATGAAGTCGACTGAATTGTTGCGGATCAACTCGTAGTGCTCGTCGACGCTGGTCAGCATCTCGCCGGTCGCAATCGGGGTTGCGAGTTCGGCCGCAAGCGCTGCGTGGCCCTCATAGTCGTAGGCATCCAGCGGTTCTTCGATCCAGGTCAGATTGAACTGCTCCGCGATCCGGCCAAAGCGCAGGGCTGTCGTGCGGTCCCATTGCTGGTTGGCGTCGATCGCGAGCGGAACGTCTCCAACATGGTTGCGGACCGCCTCGATGCGCTTGAGGTCGACCATCGGGTCGGGCTGACCGACTTTCAGCTTGATAGCACCGATACCCTTTTCGAGCGCCATGGTGACGCGCTCTTTGACCTCCTCGATTGGCATCGAGAGATAGCCGCCCGAGGTGTTGTAGCAGCGAACGGAATCCCGATGCGCGCCGAGCAGCTTGGCAAGCGGAAGCTTTGCGCGTTTCGCCTTAAGATCCCACAGAGCGATGTCGAATGCCGCAATCGCCTGCGTGGACATCCCGCTGCGGCCAACAGAAGCGCCGGCCCAAACGAGCTTGTCCCAAAGGCGTTGAATGTCGCTTGGATCCTCACCGATCAATTCACCGGCGATCTCCTTGGCGTGCGCAAATTGGCCAGGGCCGCCGGCGCGTTTCGAATAGCTGTAGCCGATCCCGCTGTGGCCGTTTACGGTCTCGATCTCGGCAAAGAGGAAGGCAATTTCCGTGAGCGGCTTTTGCCGGCCAGTCAGGACCTTCGCGTCGCTGATCGCCTGGGCGAGCGGCAAAAAGACAAGCGACGTCTTGACCCAGGAGATCCGGTCGGTCGTGGCTTCGCCGGCGGCGAGACCAGCGGCGAGCGGGTTCGGAAGAATGCGCTGGTTGATCTGGGATAGGTAGTTCATGACGTTCTCCTTTGAAACGGATGTTCGACGTATGTCTTCATTCGGCGATTAGTGGAGCGGCGCGGATCAATCCGACGCCCTTCCGTATGACCAGGCGCTCGATACGCCCGACGATCACCCAGTAGCAGAGCGCAGCCATCAGCCCGTGCAAGCCGACATAGACCAGCGCTCCATTGAACGATCCGGTTGTCGCGAGGATGTACCCGATGGCAACAGGCGTTACGATTCCGGCGGTGTTGCCGATGGCGTTGAACACGCCACCGGTGAGCCCAATCACTTCTTTGGGGGCCGTATCCGCCACGACCGTCCAGCCGAGCGAGCCAAAGCCCTTACCGAAGAAAGCAGCGCTCATCAGCGCGGTGATCAGGAAGGTGGAGTTCGTATAATTGCAGCCGATGATGAGGACCGTCATCACCAGTCCGATCGTGATCGGGGTCTTACGCGCGACACTGAGCGAGCCGCTTCGTTTCAGCAGCCAGTCCGAGAAGACACCGGTCACGACCCCGCCCACGAAGCCGAAGATGGCGGGGATCGTCGCGATCAAGCTCGCGTCGAGTATGGACAGGCCGCGCTCCTTGACCAGATAGCTTGGAAACCATGATACGAAAAACCACGTGATCGACGTGATGCCATATTGAGCAAGAAAGATGCCGACCAGCATGCGGCTCTTGAACAGCTCGACGAGGTCGGACCATCTCGGGCCATGTGCTTCGGTCGCCGATGGCGATCCGGCGCCCAGATCGACCAGGGCCCCGCCAGCTCGCATGTAGTCGAGCTCGGCGGCTCCAAGCTTGGGGTGACGGGCCGGCGGGTAGTAGGAGACGGCCCATGTCAGTGCGAGCAGAAACCCCAGCACGCCCATGACGCCGAAGATGTGCTCCCAGCCGAAACGATGATCGAGGAAGCCCATCAGAGGCGTGAAGAGCACCAGCGAGACATACTGAGCGCTGTTAAAGATGGCTCCCGCGATGCCGCGCTCCGAGGACGGAAACCATGCCGCGATGATGCGACCAGCGGCGGGACCGACCGGCGACTCAAACGCGCCGAGAAGGAAGCGCAGGATTAACATCGTCAGGAATGGATAGGTCAGCCAGCCGACCCCGCTCATCAGAAAGGTGA
Organism: Bradyrhizobium sp. INPA03-11B; assembly: GCF_040446015.1. Lineage (NCBI taxonomy): Bacteria > Pseudomonadati > Pseudomonadota > Alphaproteobacteria > Hyphomicrobiales > Nitrobacteraceae > Bradyrhizobium > Bradyrhizobium sp. INPA03-11B. The sequence goes on along the minus strand of NZ_JASGSR010000130.1, from coordinate 16,883 downwards.
CGAGAGACCAAAGGATCAATCCAACAAGGATAGTCTGCTTCGCGCCGAGCCGGTCCGTGATCCAGCCGGCCGGGATCTGCGCCAGAACGTAGGCCCATGCGAATGCCGAGAACATCCAGCCGAGCTCTACCGGCGTGATGCCTAGCGCCTGCGACATGTGGGGGCCGGCAATCGACAGCGTTGCCCGATCGCCGCTGCTGAGCGCCAACAGGATAGTGATCAATGCCAAGATGATGAAACGATGATGCGTCCGTCCGGACGGCTTCTGCTCCTCGGTCACGCTGCTCCGCCCTTTGTTTTTTGCTTCGCCCGGTCGGACTTCCGCGACCGTGGATGGTCCGAACGCAGCCAAGCGTCAGGACGTGCAAGCAGGCTAGATCAGCGATCAATTCAGGTCTAAGCTCATTTTTGCATTCTATTGATATAGAAAAGGTATCAATGATCGATTTTGGACAGATGCGAGCGTTCGTGGCTGTCGCCGACGAGCTGAATTTCGGCCGCGCGGCAAGACGACTGAACATGACGCAGCCGCCACTCAGCCGGCAGATCCAGCTCCTGGAAAGCGCGCTGCATGTAAAGCTCCTCGAGCGCACCAGCCGATCGGTCAGCCTGACCGCAGCTGGACGCGCATTTCTGAGCGAAGCGAGAATGCTTCTTCAACAACGCGAGCACGCCATCAAGGCTGCACGGGAAGCCGCGTCGTCGACGGGCGGGACGCTTTCGATCGGCTTCGTGGGAGCAACAACCTACGGCTATTTGCCATGGCTCGCCACCCGCGTCCGCGACGAGTTACCGAACGTCGAAATCACGTTCCAGGAGCTGACATCCCGTCAGCAACTGGATGCGCTGAGGTCCGGGCGGATCGATCTCGGATTGGTCCGACCGATCGAGACGGAGGAGCCGGTGAGAAGTGCGAGCGTATTCCGGGAAGGCGTTGCTCTTGCTTTGCCGCTCAACCATCCGCTCGCAGTGCGGCGACGGCCGGAACTGTCTCACCTCGAAGGCCAAGCCTTCATCATGTACTCGCCGGACGGACCGTATATGCGGTCGCTTTTGACATCGTCCTTCGATGCGAACGGGATTCGGCCTCGTGTCGTCCAATCGATGAGCCAGGCACAGGCCATCCTATCGCTGGTCAGTGCAGGTCTCGGTCTCGCGATCGTCCCCGAGGAGACGCGCAACGCCTGCTTCGACAACGTCGTGTTTCGGCCGATCAAGCTCGGTCCGTCCGTCTTCGCCGAGTTGCACGCGATCTGGCGAAGCGACAACCGAAACACTGCCCTGCCGCGGCTTCGTGAACTGGCGTTCCGGTCAACGCGCTGAGGACAGGCCGGCAACGAGAGGCAAAGCACCGAGGCACTTGAGTCGTTGCGAGCAGCGCTTTGCAAACTCCTCGGAAACGAGAATATGAACTCCAAGTTCATTCTTCGTTCACAGCACGTCCAATGACCGCGAGGTCAAGTCGCCGCGGGCTGCCAACGGTGCCGTAGACCACCTCACCGAAATGGAGCGCCACATCGAGGAGCAGTTGAGGTTTGCCGTCCCGCTCCCGGCTAGCGTTGACCGCGTCATTGCGCCTCTGAGCTTCGACAGCCGCCGAAAAGGCGCTTTGGCAAGCTTCGCATCGCGCGCTAGCCTGGTCGCCGGCCGTGAACACGGCAAGGAGGCCGTCGCCGAGGACTTTCGGAATTTCATCGCCATTCTCGATCATCGGATCGCCGAGTCCTTCGAGGTGTTCGTTCAACCAATGAACGACCTCCATCGGATCTTCGCGATCTGTAAGCTTGTGAACCCGGACAGATCCGCAAAAACGACTGCGGCGTGGATGATCTCACCTTGACCGCGGACGATCTCGCCGGCCAGCACCTTCGCGCCGGTCATACGCCCGAGATAGCTGTCGAGCGATCGTGTGGCAGTCAGGAGCAGAATTTTGCCGATAGATCGCAAGACCGAGCACGGGAACGACGTCGCGAAAGCACGCCAGATCGTCCCGAAGACCGCCCTCACTAGAAGGGGACTCTGGTCTGCCCCCTCCCTCAACCCGCAGCTGGCACACGAGTTCGCCAAGTCAGCCGCCAAAATAGCGCGATACAGCTCTAGCCAAACCAATACCTCGCGTGGACCGTTGTTCGTATACCGACAGCAGCAATGTCATGTCGGGTTCGAAACACCGCGCGCACAAAGGGGAGAGACCTTTAACACATGGTCCGCCGCTCTAGCTTGCCTAGCAGCATTGGCATGGTCATTGCTTTCGCATCAGCAACAGCAATTTAGGGCCGAGAGCATGCAGAGGCACCAAATCAGCAATGTTCAGCCGCGATCCGTGCGCGGCTGATCTTGCCTCCCTCGAAGCACACCAACGGGGCCGAGTGCGGCGAACCTCAACAATTCCCGATCTTGCGTTCGCCTATTCGTGTCGCGGCTGAATACGTTGTCGACCAAAACACTCCTGAAGTTGGAAGATGCCACCATGAGCGAAGCCGCTTTGATCGATAATATCATTCCGTATAGCGACGTCGTCAAACGCACCGCGCGCATCGGTGCTGAGATCAGAAACATCAAGCTCTCGGGCGATTTGCCGAGTCAGACGATTGCTGAAATCAACAGCTTGCTACTCGTACACAAGGTGATCTTTTTCCGCGATCAGGATCACCTCGACGACCCCGAGCAGGAACGCTTTGCTATTCGTTTGGGAACGCTTGTTCCGCACCCGACGCTCGGTACCACCAAGGGAACGGCGTCAATCATCGAACTCGACTCCGCCCGCGGAGGTGGGCGGGCTGATGTGTGGCACGCGGATGGCACCTTCACTGCTGCCTATCCCAAGATTTCGGTGCTGCGGGCCGTTATGATCCCACCGTTTGGCGGCGATACGATCTGGTCGAACACCGCGGCTGCTTACCTGGATCTGCCGCTGCCGCTGCAACGGCTTGCCGATGAACTCTGGGCAGTTCACACCAACGCCTTCGATTACGCCGGAACGGCTCGGGTCCGCGAAGTCGACAAGAAGCATTTTGATGAGGTCTTCACCAGAACCATCTTTGAGACCGAGCATCCCGTCGTGCGCGTCCATCCCGAGACCGGCGATCGCGCGCTGGTGCTCGGCGATGTGGTGCAGCGTTTTGTTGACATCCCCAAACGCGATGGCCAGAAGCTGTTCGACCTGTTCCAGTCCCATATCACGGCCCCCGAAAACACCGTGCGCTGGAACTGGAAGGAGGGCGATGTCGCGATCTGGGACAACCGCGCAACACAGCATTATGCAGTCAATGATTACGGCGACCAGCATCGCGTCATGCGTCGCGCCACGATCGATGGCGATGTGCCCATCAGCGTCGACGGCCGGGCCAGTGTAACGCGCCACAAGATCACCAAGCAGCCACCCATGGAGGTCACCTAGCCCACTCAAACTCACGGAAGTTCGTTGGTGCAGATTCCATCTATCGCGCGTTCGCCGCTTTCTAAATCCGCAGATCAAGCGTCCGCGCGGCGAAGCAAGATTCTGCCCTTAATCGCCGCCGCCCTCGTCAGCCGCCTTGGACTAGCCAGCTTGCAACAGACTGAATCCCGCCGCGCGTGCGGAGCTTGGCGGCGCAGGCGAGAGAGGGAGTCTGGTCTGCCCGAGCTCAAGCGGGATCCGGTGCATCAGCCGGCTGGTGTGAACGTCGACCACCGGGAAGGGTTTGTCCATCAGGACGATTCTCCTCTGCTCCATCGCGACGCGCTTTCGCTCCGCCGGACAGCCGAAGCCGATAAGGCTCCATAGATCCCCTTCAGGCCGACCGCGGCGGGCAGACCGAGCCTAGCACGCGGCTCCTAACTGCCCTGAAAGACGAGTCCGAGGCATGTCTTTCGCCATCGAAGCAAGGAGTATGCGATTGTCCGACGACAGACCGAATATCGATCCTTATCCGCTCAGCCCTTATGTCGCCTGGGCGGGCAACCGCAATAAGGACGCGATCCTGAAAACGTTCGAAGAACTCCTTCCTACGAAGGGTGACGCGCTTGAAGTAGCGACTGGAGCCGGATTACATATCACCTACCTCGCGCCCCATTTTCCGAACATTCGGTTTCAGCCTTCTGATTACGATCAAGCTGTCTTCGAGACCATCAAAAGGAAGCGCCTCGAAGGCGATTACATTAACATTGCTGATCCCGTTCTGATCGATCTCACGGTCCCGTCAACCTGGCCGGATGCCGATGAGCAACTCTACGACGCCATCTTCGTCATCAACATCTTCCATGTTGCTCCCGTCTCGATCGCCGACGGCATTGCTGCGCTTGGCGCAAAGCTCCTGAAACCATCCGGCTTCATCGCAATCTATGGCCCCTTTAAACTTGACGGAAAATACACCACGCCGTCGAACGAGGCATTCGATAGGGAGATTCGGGCGGCCGGCGTGCCCGAATGGGGTCTCAAAGACGTGCGGGATATTGAGAGGGAGGCCGGGAAGCATGGGCTGGCGCTGAAACGGCAATTGGATTTGCCGGCCAGTAACTTCATTCTGCTCTTCGGTAGATCCTAAACGGCGGCTCAGCCTCTCCAGTGGATGGAACGGCAAGTCCCGCCATTTCGTACTCATGGCACCTTCTAGACCTACCGAGTGCCAACGCTTGGCGATGAATGACTACCGGCTGAGAGTTCGCGACGAGCACAGGGCATGCAAGGCCCAAGCGTGCCAATCGTGCCGGCCAGACTCACTACCCCATGTTAGCGCGCTTCATTGGCAAGAACCACCCACCTGCCGTCCAGTTCGGTTCAGCATCGGCGGCACCCTTGGCGCAAGGCCCGAACGATTGCGCTGGATGCTCTGGCAATGATGGTAATCGGCAGATCCTAGTAGTTATCGACGATTGCACGCGCTATCAAGACCTCGACCACGGCTTCCGCTAGTTGCTCGGGCGTTTGCCCTGTTGTCCTGAGATGAATTTCGGGTCTTAGCGGTATTTCGTAGGGCGCATCGATGCCAGTGACGTTCTTGATCTCTCCAGACCTCGCCTTGGAATAGAGACCCTTGGGATCGCGCCGCGCGCATTCGTCGATCGACGTGTCAACAAAGATCTCGAGGAACTCCTCCTTAGCAACAAGGTTGCGCACCATGTCTCGCTGGGCAATGTAGGGCGAGACGAACGAGCAAATCACGATCAGACCGCTATCCACCATCAACTTGGCGACTTCACCGACTCGACGAATATTTTCGGCACGATCGGGCTCGCTGAAGCCGAGGTCCGCGCTTAGTCCGTGCCGCACGTTGTCACCATCCAGCAGCATGGTGTGGTACGCCATAGTCAACAGCTTTTGGTCGACCATGTTGGCGATTGTCGACTTTCCCGAGCCGGATAGGCCCGTGAACCAGATGATACAAGCCTTTTGATTCTTGAGTGCGGCGCGCTCGTTCCTGCTCACTGAAAGGGGGTGCCAAGCGATATTGGTGGGCCGCCGCAGAGGATATGCGATCATCCCGGCGCCGATCGTCCGATTCGTATAGCGGTCGATGACGATGAACGATCCGGTCTCGCGATTGATCTCGTAAGGATCGAACGCCATCGGCAGCGCCGTCGAAATATGGCAAAAGCCGATCTCATTCAGACCAAGCGTTTTAGCTGCGAGAAGCTCACGGGTGTTGACGTCGATCCGATGCTTGATTGCAGTCACGCTTCCTGCGGCTACGGTCTGCGTCCCAATGCGCAGGATGTAATTGCGTCCGGCAACGAGCGGGTCCTCGTCCATCCAGATCAGATGCGCGGCGAACTGGTCGGAGACCTGTGGCCGCTCGGTCGGGCGCGCTAGGAGAGCGCCACGGCCGATATCGATCTCGTCTTCGAGCGAAATGGTGATGGCATCGCCCGCCTCGGCGCGGACAAGGTCGCCGTCATGGGTCACGATCCGCTTGATGCGAGTGGTCTGTCCAGACGTTGCGACAACGACCTCGTCCCCTGCCGAGATACTCCCGGCAACTACCGATCCGGCGTAGCCCCGGAAGTCCAAATTGGGCCGGTTCACCCACTGGACCGGAAAGCGGAAAGGCTGGATCACGGCGTTAGACTGGATATCGATGCTCTCCAAGTAATCTAGCACGCAGGGACCATCATACCACTGAAAGTTGCCGGAGCGGCTAGCGACGTTGTCGCCGTAGCGGGCTGAGATCGGAATCGGAACGATCGAGGTAAAGCGAAGACTGGCAGCAAAGGCGATATAGTCCTCGACGATCCGGTCGAAAATCTCCTTCTTGTACTTGATGAGGTCGATCTTGTTCACAGCCAGCACAATATTGCGGATACCGAGCAGCGAACAAATGAAAGAGTGACGCTTTGTCTGTACCAGCACGCCCTTGCGGGCGTCGACCAGGATGATGGCGAGCTGGGCATTCGAGGCACCCGTCGCCATGTTACGGGTGTATTGCTCGTGGCCCGGTGTGTCGAGCACCATGAACGAGCGGCGCGGCGTGGTAAAGAAGCGATGGGCCACATCGATCGTGATACCTTGCTCTCGCTCCGCCTCGAGTCCGTCGACTAGCAACGCAAAATCGACGTCATTACCGTTCGTGCCGTGCCTGGCGCTATCGTGTGCCAGCGCCGTCAGCTGATCCTCGTAAATCATCTTGCTGTCATGCAGCAGCCGGCCAATCAGCGTCGATTTTCCGTCGTCCACCGAACCGCAAGTGATGAAACGGAGCTGGTCCTTTGTTCTGGCCTGGACAAGTTCGACAGCCGCTTTGGGCGCCATCAGAAGTAGCCTTCCCGCTTCTTCTTCTCCATCGAAGCGGCTTCATCACCATCAATCAAGCGTCCCTGGCGCTCCGATACCGTCGCGGTCTGCATCTCAGCGACGATGTCCTCGATCGTAGCCGCGTTGGAGTTGATGGCCCCGCTCAATGGATAGCATCCCAGGGTTCGAAAACGGATCATCCGCATCTGCGGCGTCTCGTCGGACTTAAGCGGCAGTCGCCTGTCGTCGACCATAATGGTTGCGCCATTCCGGAGGACCACAGGCCTTTGCTTTGCAAAGTAAAGTGGGACGACCGGGATCTTCTCGAGCATGATGTATTCCCAGACATCGAGCTCGGTCCAGTTCGACATAGCGAACACGCGCATGGTTTCGCCTTGGCGGATTCGCGTATTGAACAGATTCCATAGCTCCGGCCGTTGGTCCCGCGGATCCCACACATGTCCGGCCGAACGGAAGGAGAAGATCCGTTCTTTCGCACGGCTCTTTTCTTCGTCACGTCGTGCCCCACCCAAGGCAGCGTCGAACCGATAGAGGTCGAGCGCCTGTTTCAAAGCATCCGTCTTCATCACCTGAGTATGAAGGAGTGAACCGGACTCGACTGGATTGATCCCGCGCTCGACGCCATCCTTGTTCACGTGAACGATCAGGTCCACGTCGAGCCGCTTGACTGCTTCATCCCGGAAGCTAATCATCTCGCGGAACTTCCACGTCGTGTCGACGTGAAGCAAGGGAAAGGGCAACTTGGCCGGGAAGAACGCCTTTATTGCAATGTGCAGCATGACGCTCGAGTCTTTTCCGATCGAATAGAGCATGACCGGCTTTCTAAACTCGGCGACTACGTCACGCATTATCGCGATCGATTCAGCTTCGAGGCGACGCAGATGTTTAGGTAACATTTGGTTGTTCTTCGATGCGGATTTCGTTTGAGTTCGTCAGGTGTCGTTTGATGCGGGCTTCTCTTGATCGGCGAAGTGAGCGGTGCGGTGCGGGGTTTGCCATGGCTTGTTAACAATCCAGACGCACCCGGGATAAGCACCGCATGAAAATGCGGCCAGCCCACAAGGATTGGCCGCAGCGTTCTGGCGCATGGCTCGACACGCAGCTTGTAGGTGCCGTTTCCTCAAAGGTAAAGCTCGCGAATCATCTAATTCATAGACGCTCTAGCGAAGGACGATTCCGACAAGTGCGGCACCCTGGCTAGTTCAGGACGATGCCGCGTTCCGTTGCGATGAGGTTGCATCGTTCATCAAGGCGTTGAGCGATCACGACGATCTCAATCATCGACATGCCAAAGGATGATCAGGACTCATCCAGATCAAGAATATGTTCTATCAAGACAATCGATTTTACCAGTTTTGGCGAATAGCGGATAGCAAACGTTAGTTTAGACAGCTCAGGAATATTCAGATGACGATCGCCCTTCACTCTGGCTTCGAAGAGAATTCTCTGGTGTACACCGAGCATCACTAGGAGGCGCGATGTTGGCGCTCATTTTGGCGAGCGGTGTCTGCGGCTTGCTGCTGGGACGCTATTTCAACGTCTATGTATGCTTCCCTGCAATCCTGATTTTGATCCCGGCAGCCTATTTTGTCGAACACAGGGACGGTCTGACGCGCGCGATTCTGACCTTCGTCTTGAGTTCCACTGCTATGCAGTTGTGTTACTTGATTGGCGCGGCGAGCGACCTCATCATTGAACGCTTCCGGTCTCAACGGTCTCGAACCGACGATTTCATCTAACGGGCGCACCGCGCGAGAGCCGGATGCTTGTGGTGGAACGTCCGCCTTTTTTGCAGCATAGCGCCGGGAAATGAGCCGCATCGGCCCAGATAACCGTAAGAAGTGAAAGGGAGGCCCTGGCTCGCTACAGACGTTCCGGTGCGGATGAAGACTCGAGCCGAACGCCCATTGCGGCCACATTCTTCGGCGTAGCAGCATCGCGCCAGCTCGACCGAGGTCTGCTTAAGCCGCACAACGTCACCAGCAACGTTGAGACGGTCGTGTCACGCGATTAGTGTCCAAGCCACGAATCGTGACCGCCTTTCGCAGCCCTCAACGCCTGCTCCAACTGCGCCGCCATGGAGTTCATCAACCGCAAATGCTCTTCCGTCTTCTCAGCCAGTCGTTGCGCCTCGGAAACTGAGGAGCTCTCTCCAGCTTGCTGACCAATGCCATTTGGCTCACGCGCGTGAGTGGAGACGCCGAACGACGCGCCTCCCGTACCGCCGCGCAGATCCCAGCAGGTTCGAAACAGTTGACGATACGCCTCGGTTACTGCCGGGCCCCGATCGACAGTCCCGACTTGCTGTGCGTACCGAAGGTCCTGCTCATAACCGAGCTCTATCAAGAGCTCGGTGCCGATCAGATCGGTTACCACCTGCATCTCTTCGGTGCTCAATGCGGTTCGCCAAGCCTGGACTGAGCGATCATCGATTGCCGTTTTCTCGAGGATCTTTCGATCCCCAAAGGTACTTGACCGGAAAACGTCGGCTTGCTCAACTGTGGCCGATGCCACGTCCGTAGGATCATGGCCTAGTCCTGCGATAACACGCCGGATTTCCTCGTCGGGGCGCATCACCAGGAGCTCGTACTGCACCACTTGCGTCTGGCGGCGGCCACGCAGCGCAGCGAGCGTCGGCAGGCCCAGAACGAGATCAGCCAGGCAGGATACGACAGCAGGCGTAGGCAAGCCCCGCGCGAGATCGCTAAGACAGGATGCGATGGCAGACGGGGAACTTGCGGATAGGAGCGGAATGTCCCACGTCGATTTCAGTGATGCGGCAATCGCGTAGGGATTACGCATTATGAGGATTCGTGGCGCTTCCGGATAAAGCGAATCCAAGAAATCGAGCACCATCCAATAGCGCGGAGTCTTATCTATGAACGTGCGCTTGCTCGCGGCTGTCAAATATTGGCCGTAAGCCGCATCGGCAAGAGCTCGGCTGACGACAGCGCGATCTATCCGGTCCAAGAATTCGGAAGTAGCGGCCCCGACCAGTGAGCTTCCCGCTGGGTGACGATGGTCCACCGTGCCAAATGCCTCAAGTGCCAGCATCAGCCAGGGCTCAGGTGGGGACATAATATCTGGATGTCGCTGGAGCAGATGCGCCAGCAGCGTCGTGCCCGACCGAGGAAGGCCAAGAAGAAAGCCGACCGTAGGCGAATAGCTAAGATCTCTACTCATGATACCAGGCCCCTTTGCCTGCACGAGATGATTAGCTGCCCGAGGGACGTCACTCGAAGGAATGCGGCAGCGCTGTTCCTCCCGCCAACGTCACATGAAAAGCGCTTCACCTGCACCTTGTGGCCGCAGAATGAAATTCGATCCACTTGCTCACAGAAGCTTTTTTGACGCTGCGGTTGGCAGCTCCAGATCTCATGTGAAGTTGAGGGCCGGCTCAATTTGTACGAAGATAGACGACCAATATAGAAAGGCTTGCGAATACTATACGGAGGTTTACCGGAGCACACACCGTTATCATATAGGCGCACGTTCTGGTCACCTCACGAGCCGATCGAGCCGCAGGATTGAACGTCCTAGCAAAGCAGCAGGCGGCGCACAGAACTGATCTATCGCACGGGTCACGCAGAAGCACTCACTTGATTCGCTCGCCAACCAATCAATATTGACGCAAGGCGAATGGTCGAAGTCCGCTCTAACAACAACGACGTCTGCGCCGCAAAGGCGGCCCCGAAAGCCGTCGAGCCGGTCCGCTTTAGCCGCAGTCACCATTCTTTTCTAATAGGTCCTTCAGCGCCGCATACTCCAGCATGGCGTCGGCCAGCAACCGCCTCAAGCGCGTGTTATCATCCTCCAGCCTCTTCAACTGCTTGGCTTCTGTCATTTCCATCCCACCGAACTTCGCCTTCCATTTGTAGATGCAGGCATCGCTGACGCCGTGCTTGCGGCACAGATCAGCGACCGAAGCGCCGGCCCCGTGCTCCCTCAAGATCTCGAGGATTTGCTCTTCGGAAAAGCGGCTGCACTTCATGTTCTGGTGCTCGTCTGGGCCAGGACGACCTTCATACTGGGTCAAGCCCGCGTAAGGTCAGGCACCTTCTTTCCAGCGCGCTGGTCGTCGGATTGATAATCCGAGTACAGGTGAAATCATCAGCCTCTCCGCTGTAGACGTCAGCAATATGGTTTGGGTCGCCGTCGAGTTCATAAGTCACACTCTGGTATATCGGCAGGACAAATGACGAGAATGGCTTCCATTCCGAAGTCTCCTCCTTGATTAGGAACTGCCGATACGTCAGCGAAATTGGACCAGACGCCGGCAAGGAGCGCGGCTTGGTCACCCTCATCCCCTGTAGTTGCATCCAGCCGCGGGTCTGGCGCATGGCCGCGCGGCGGGTTCCTAACGCTTGGCATTGAGATCCTTTGAGGCGGTCCGCGCCACGGAGGTCATGACGGACGCACAGGTTACCGGCGGCGGCACCTCTCGCGTCGCAAGCGAAACTGACAACCGATCTGCTTAGGTCTGGTCGGTGCCGTTCAGCCAGATGAAGTTCGCCAACGGTCTCCGGCGGGCCATCGCGTGCGGATACCGCGCCGATCAGCGACTCCACAATGGCCCCCTGACGAGGCCACTCATCTTACTGAGCCTAAGACTTGGGACATTCGTACTCTTTTGTTGCTCGTTAGCCACCGACTCGAGAGCCTACAACTTGACGCCACGTGCGATTCAACCCTTTTGAGACCTCCCCGCGCACATATTTCTAAATTCGCCTGTCATATGCGGGTCGACAGCTTCTCACACCCTAACATCGCCGAACGTCCGGACCGGATGCCGAGTTCCTTCGTCTTATCGGCGAGGTTGTCCTGGATTCCGGTATCCGGCAAGTACACGACGCCGATCGGCATAACTGCCAGCATGGCATCGTCCTACTTGAACGGAGCGGCGTTGGCATACCCGGTCGGTTTGGAGGCAATCCGCGGCACCGCCCATTTTGCAGCGCGCGATTCAGCGCCTTTGAGCGAGGCGCCGTGGAGCAGAATCACGTCGTGATGTTTCGCGTCGACCTTGTCGAGTCGATCCCGGATGGCGAAACGTTGTGGAAGTCAATTCCGCCGTGAGCGCGATCTCTGGGCCTGGAGGCAGCATCACCTCGGCCTCGGCACGTCACGGCGAGAAGTCTCGCGAAGATCATCGCTGCACTGAACGTCCGGTGGTTGACGACGGCCTCCGCAGCGCGTTTGCACTTGCACAAGGCCACCACCTCTAGGTCTTCGGCTCAATCGGCATCGCTTGATGGCATAGCCATGCAGCGGAATCCGGCCGGGGGTCCCGATCGGCCTTGACGATGTGCGAGGGATCGACGCCGGACGACCGAGACGCTGCGCGGCTCGGTTCGACAAGAGCCCGGTGCGGCGCCAGGCGCACGCGCAAAAGAGCATCAACCGAAGCAGCTCAAGCTCGTGGAAGCTGGACCTCATCTCTGGTCTTTGCCAGAGCGTCGTAAATTCTGATCTGAAGCATAGGAAAGCGCTTCTTTAGCTCCTCCGCTCCTGCCCAAGCTGCATCTCTGCTCGCAAATTCGGTTTTCAATCGGCCATCGACCTCGAGCGCATAGCCAGAAGCAGGCAGTCCACGTGTGGGGGCGACCATTTTGTTCCTTTCGCAGGTTAGGCTGATCGATGACCACTGCTTAACCTGAGTCGCCCGGACCGAGCCAGCAGGTCGGTGACTGGCATCTACTGCGAGATCGGAGATGCAGCGACAATGCCGATGTCGGAAGTCCGGTCAGAATTCGTACAAACACCGCCTAGGAAACCATTTGCGCCCACCGAATAGTAGACGAGCTGAGGCTTGCCATTGGCGCTTTTAGCGGCGCAGAGCGCCCGCATCCGTCAGACGATTGCATTGCTGTCGACGCCGTTCCAGGTGCCCGCGAGAAAGACTGCGAGGCGCTTTTGCCGCTGGTCCGCCCCTGTAAAGTTCGGCTGAGTGCCACTCTTCTCGGAAGGACGACCCATAATCACCCCGACGAACCAATGTGCGATCCGCTCGGCCAATCGTAGGACCCTCTCATGGCCTCGCTGCTCGCCGTACGCCGTAACCCGCTTCATGACAGAATCAGCTGCGTCGCCGGAGCATAAGCGGCTCCGGTTCGATGCACGATTCGCGTTCAACGGGCACCCTCTCCACTTCGGCGAGCTTCGCCTTCCAAAATAGACGACCGCAACTGCAGGCCCGCCGTGAAGCGTTCATCGGCCGCTACTGCCGACGGCGCGGTAGGCGGACCAGAAGCGGAACGAACAGACCGCCCATACCCCCCACCCAATCTAGGCCCGTTTGATTGCGGGCCGAGTTAAGCGGTTTCATTCATGCACGTCGGAACTTATAGTTTCGGCTACAGGCGATGGATCCAAGTGGGTGCAAGGTTGAGCTACATCAACGGTGTCGGCCTCCCTATGTGCGACGATCGGGCCGTCGCTCATCAAGCAATCGAACCGCATGCGACGAGCATTCACCTCATGGCTTCGCCCGCTAGCCCTTTTGGGATGGCGGGATATCGCGTCGGCACCGTTCGACTGCGCGATCGAGCTTGCCGTGATCGATGACCAGCGACGTCCACTGGGCTTCCGCTGTGTCCGGCGCGCGGAGGGATGGTTCGATTTAGACACGATGCAACCCGTAGCTGCAGCGCCGACACACTGGAGTTGCTGGCAGCCAGACGTGCTGCCGAAGAGCTGCTGCTGACTGTGGCACGGATTGCCTCCATCAGCAGGTTGGTCTCTCCTGGTCTTGCGGCGATGACATCGCATCCGCGGTTTTACTGGTGTATTTCCACTACTTCGACCGGCCGTGATCGCTGACGGGCTCGTCATCGGCGATGGCGCGCCAGGCTGCGCCGTCGAGATCGTCATACTGCCCGCTCTTGAGCGACCAGAGAAAGCCGAGCAGGCCTACAAAGCCCAGCGCGAGTGCTAGCGGCACCAGAAAGACCAGAACCTCCATCAGACCGCCTCCCTCGCTCGCGCCCTCAGCGCGTTGAGCATCACGATCACCGACGAACCCGACATCGCCGCCGCGGCGATCAGCGGGGTGACCAGGCCGGCGATCGCGATCGGCACGGCCAGCACGTTGTAGACCACGGCAAGCCAAAGATTCTGCCGCATCAGCCGCCGCGCCTTGCGAGACACCTTGACCGCTGCGAGCACCGGCGCGAGACGCTCACCGAGGAAAACGGCATCGGCGACCGCCTGGCTCATATGCGTGGCCGTAACGGGCGACATCGAGGCATGCGCCGCAGCCAACGCCGGCGCATCGTTGAGACCGTCGCCGACCATCAGCACCTTGCAGCCTTGGCGCGCCAATTCCTCGATCCGGGCAATCTTGTCGACCGGAGAGACTCCGGCGCGCCAATCGCGCACGCGAAGTTGCTCGGCGGCGAGCCGGACTGCAGGCTCATGATCTCCTGACACGATCTCGACGGCGATACCCATACGCCCCAGCCCCGCCACGATATCGGCGGCATCCGGCCGCAACCGCTGCCGAACCGCGAAAGCATACCTGGTCTCGCCATGCCTGAATGCGACGACCGATGCTTCCGGATCGCGGCATAGGATTTCGTTGGCGAGGTCGTCGACATCGCAAAATGATGCGCGGCCCAAGCGAATTGGACGCCCCTCGTGCAATCCGTGAACACCCTGCCCCGGCTCTTCCTGGATGTCCGGCAGCGGCGAGTTTATCCCTGCCTTGCGTGCCACTGCGGCAGCAACCGGGTGCCGGCTCGAAAGTGCCAGCCGGCCCGCGAGCCTGACGACGTCGTCGGGAATTTCCGCGAGATTGGCGACATCGAGCTCGGGCAGGGTCAACGTACCGGTCTTGTCGAAGATCACCCGGTCGATCTCGGCGATACGCTCGATCGCGTCGCCTGCGTTGAGCAGCACGCCGGAGCCGAACAGGGCGCCAGACGCAACGGTCTGCACTGCCGGAATGGCAAGACCCAGCGCGCACGGACAGGTGATAATCAGGACCGCAATCGCCGTCACGATCGAGTCATGAAAACTCGCGCCATAGGCCAGCCAGCCCAGCATCGTCAGGAACGCAGTTGCGTGCACGACCGGGGCGTACAGCCTCGATGCACGCTCGGCGAGACGCAGGTAGCGCGAGCGCGCCTGCAACGCGTGATCGAGCAGCCGGGATATCTCGTCGAGCAGCGTGCCGCCGGGAGCCGTGGACGCGCGGACGCGCAAGGTGCCGGAACGAACCAGAGTGCCGGCGAAGACGGCACTGCCGGGCGTGACCATTGCCGGCAAGGTTTCGCCGGTGATGAGGCTCTGATCGATCTCGGAGCGTCCCTCGACCACGTTGCCATCGACCGCGCAGCGCTCGCCGGGCCGCAGCAGCACGATGTCGCCCGGCCGGATTGCGGCCGCCGGGACCGTTCTGATCTCGATTGGACTGATGAACTTTGTCGCAGTTTCCGCCTTCAGCGCCGCGAGGTTGCCGGCAAAGGCACGGGTACGCCGCCGCATGTTCTGGTCGAGATAACGGCCGGCAAGCAGAAACGCGATCAGCATGATCGCAGCATCGAAATAGGCATGTTCGGCGTGATTGAGGGTCTCGATCACCGAGGTCGCCAGCGCCAAGACGATGCCGATGCTGATCGGCACGTCCATGTTGACGCCGCGCGCCCGCAACGCTGACTGGGCCGACAAGAAGAAGGGCTGCGCCGAATAAGCCGCCGCCGGCAGGACGATCAGCGCCGACAGCCAATGGAAAAAATCGCGCTGCTCCGGCAGCATGTCGGAAGCGTTGCCGGACCAGACCGGGATCGACAGCATCATCACGTTCATGGCGGCAAAGGCGGCGACGCCCAGCCGGCGCAACAGGCCCTGCGCGCGCTGCGCTTCCAAGGTTTCGGCATCGTCCCGCGCGAACGGATAGGCCTTGTAGCCGAGCTCGGCAAGCCGGCTCACAAACAGCGCCGGATCAAGGGTGCCAGCCTTCCATTCCAGCGCCAGGCGGCTGTCAGTCAAGTTCACGCGGGCCAAGGTGACGTCGGGGATGGTCGACAGGTTGCGCTCGATTTTGGCCATGCAGCCTGCGCAGTTGATGCCTTCGACCGCAAGATCGAGATGGATGAGCCCGGCACCCGCGCTCTTTAGATAATGAGAGAAATCGATATCGGCCTGCATGCGGTTGCGCCTTCAGTTCAGGAGGATGCGATTCTTCGATAAGAACATGCGACGGCCGCCGGCATCCCCCTCGATCACGAGGTCCCACTGGCCCGCGGGGACACCCTCCACACGGCCGCGATAGCTTCCCTGACCGGCCTCGTTGACTTCGATCGCCCGGTCGGCGCGCCGATCGATCGGCCGTTCGAGCCGCGCGAGGAAATTCATTCCCGTCAGGGGCGTGCCGGCGTGATCGCGCACCTCGAGTGAGATCGCGGCCGCGCCATCAGGCCGTCGATCAATATGCGCCTGCACCTGCCAGTCACGCTCATTCTGCTGTAGCGCCGCCACGATCTCGCGCTGATAGGCCAGGCTGGCGCTGTAGGCGCTATCGACGTTGGTACCCGGCAGCGTCATGATGGCAAAGCGGACCATGACCATGTTCGCGCCGATGACGACGGCGAAGAACGCGATCGTCGTGACCAGGACAAAGCGACCGGTGATGGGTCGCGCGGTTCGAGTTGAGACTGCCATGTTGACGTTCCGTCGCTTACGGAAGGACGAAGTGATCGGTTGCGGAGGCGACTTCTCCGAGGCCGATGTCAGTGATGCGGAAGCTGACTGGCACCGACTTTTCCGCTTTCTCACCGAACGGCGCCGTCACCAGCACACGCAGTTCGGTGGTAGTATCGCGGACAAGGACGATCATCGGCCGGTCCGGCGTCACGGAATCCGCGCCGATGACATGCAGCTTTGCATCGGCCGGACCGTCGACATCGATTGCGATCACGCGGTCAAAGCCGCGCTTGTTGAGGAGTCGCAGCGTGTACCCGTTGCGGATCGCTCCGTCGCTGAGATGGACCGCCACCGGGTTGCGGTCGTGCAGCACGTTAACGTCGAGCAGGGTCCGTGACATAAGAGCGTAGAGCATCACTGCGCAGACCACGGTGATCAGGCCGGCATAGACCACCGTACGTGCACGAACGGGCTTGAAGATTTCTTCCTTGCCCGCGGCGCGGTGCTGGAC